>CALXGT010000016.1 GCA_944387915.1 uncultured Clostridia bacterium | reverse complement strand
GCGCCGTCGATAAGGACGTTCTTGCCGTCAAACTGAAGCAGTATTGCGTCGCCCTGCCCTACATCGATCACATGGACCTTTCCTTCTCCTTCGCCGTCGATGGTTTCCTTCGTCGAAGTGAAAAAGGAAAGCCAGCTTTCCGGATCCAGCGAAAACCGGCCAAGGTCGTTTCCAAAAGCAATATAGATCAATGCGGCGGCAGAAAGAAGAAAAGATACCGCCAGCACCACCGGCCAGTTTACCGCCCCTTTGGTTTTCGTCCGGTTTTTTTGTTTTGCTGCCATCCTTTGGTTCCCCGCCTTTCTTTACTGTCTGTTTTTCCTGCTTTCCCGCGGGATGATTCCTCCTTTGCAAAAGGAACCAGCGCGTTTTTCCCATTGCCGATGAGGTCTTCCCGTCCCGTTAAACGCAGCGCCTTCCGGCAAAGGGCGTAGTTTTTCGGCATAAAATACTGGAGCAGCGCCCGCTGCATCTCCTTTTCCTCTTTGGTTCTTGGCACATACACCGGCTCTAAGGTATATGGGTTCAGTCCGGTATAAAACATACAGGTGGAAACCGTCCCCGGCGTAGGATAAAAGTCCTGGACCTGTTCGGGATGGATGCCCTGTTCCTTTAAAAACAGCGCCAGCTCCACCGCGTCCTTGAGTCGGCTTCCCGGGTGGGAGGACATCAAATAGGGAACCAGATACTGTTTTTTCCCCATAGATTTGGTCAGTCGATAAAATTTTTCAGAAAACGCCCGGTACACCTCGATATGGGGCTTTCCCATGCAGTCCAAAACATGATTGCTGCAATGCTCCGGCGCGACCTTGAGCTGACCGCTGACATGGTAATTTACCAGTTCCTTAAAGAAGTCGTCCTTTGGATCCTCCATCATATAATCGTAGCGGATACCGGAACGGATAAATACCTTTTTCACACCCGGCAACGCGCGAAGTTTTCGAAGGATGGAAAGATACTCGCTGTGATCCACTTTTAAGTTCTTGCACGGTGTGGGCGCCAGACATTTTTTCCCCATACAAAGGCCGTTTTTCTCCTGCTGCTCACAGGATGGAAAACGGAAATTGGCGGTGGGACCTCCCACGTCATGGATGTATCCTTTAAAATTCGGAAGCGTCGTTAAAAGCTTCGCCTCCGCTAAAACCGACGCCTCGCTTCGGGATGCGATCTTTCTTCCCTGATGGAACGCGATAGAACAGAAATTGCAGTTTCCGAAGCACCCCCGGTTGTGGGCGATAGAAAACTCCACCTCTTCGATACCGGGCACCCCGCCCAGCGCTTCATAGGAAGGATGATAGGTGCGCATATAGGGAAGGGCATATACCCGATCCAGTTCGTTTGTGGTCAGCACCGGCATAGGCGGATTTTGAACCAGCATTCGGTTTCCGTGACGTTGTAAAACGATTTTCCCGTACACCTCGTCTTGCTGATCCATCTGGATCTTCGTCGCCTTGCAATAGCTTTTTTTATCCCGTTTCACGATCTCGTAATCGGGACATTGTACCCCACCGTAGGGGGTATTTTGGGGATCGGTCAGATAACATGTCCCCCGGATATCGGTGAGAGAGGTAATGTCCTCCCCCGCCGCCAGACGGGAAACAATAGCGACGGTCTGCTTCTCCCCCATCCCGTAAGAGAGAAGATCCGCCCCGCTGTCCACCAAAATAGACGGGTACACCTCGTCCGCCCAGTAATCGTAATGGGCGAACCGACGAAGGGATGCTTCCAGTCCTCCGATAATGACCGGTGTATCCGGATACAGGCGCTTTAACGCTCTGGTATATACCGTCACCGCCCGGTCCGGGCGTTTTCCCGCCTTTCCACCGGCGGTATAGGCGTCGTCGCTTCGCCGCTTTTTAGCGACGGTATAATGGGCGACCATAGAGTCGATGTTTCCCGCGTTCACCATAAACGCGTACCGGGGCTTGCCGAGACGGCAAAAATCGTCGTCGGTTCTCCAGTCCGGCTGGGGAATGATCCCTACGGTAAAGCCCTCAGCTTCTATAACGCGGGAAATGATGGCGGTACCGAAACTGGGATGATCCACATAGCTGTCACCGGTCACGATGATAAAATCGAGGGTATCGATCCCTCTTTCTTCCATCTCTTCCCGAAAAATAGGCAAAAAGCTCATAATCTCTCCTGTGTTTTTGCGCCTACTGAAGGCTGTCGGCGCTGTTTCGCATAGAAATTTCGATCCACTGCTGGCGGGTAATCAAAACGTCTCTGGGTTTGCTTCCGTCGAGGGGACCGACGATGCCCCGCTCCTCTAACTCGTCTACCAGTCTCGCCGCTCTGGCGTAGCCCACCTTGAGCCGGCGCTGAAGGTACGAGGTGGAGGCCTGTCCCGCCTCGATCACACATTCCACCGCGTCGTTGAACAACGGATCCACGTCGTCGGTGGAAGCGGCAGAATCGCCCTTCCCCTTTTGCTTTTCCATAGCCGCCTGACGTTCGATCTCCTCCACGATGGACTGGTCGTACTCCGCTTCCTGTTCCCCGTTTTTAATAAAATCCACCACTTCTTCCACTTCGCTGTCGCTCACATAACAGCCCTGGATCCGAACCGGTTTGGCATAACCCTGGGGATAATACAGCATATCGCCCCGCCCAAGCAGCTTTTCCGCGCCGCCCTGATCCAGAATCGTCCGGGAGTCAACCTGGGAAGAAACGGAAAACGCGATCCGGGAGGGGATATTCGCCTTGATGACGCCGGTGATGACGTTGACCGAAGGCCGCTGGGTGGCGATAATCAAATGCATCCCCGCCGCACGCGCCATCTGGGCCAGCCGCATAATAGAATCCTCTACATCGGAAGGCGCCGCCATCATCAAGTCCGCAAGCTCATCGATAATGATGACGATTTGAGGCATGGGATCGACGCTTTCATCCTGACTCGCTAACTTGTTGTAGCCGTCTAAATTCCGCACATGCTTTTCCTCAAAAGCCTTATAACGGTTGAGCATCTCATTGACCGCCCACGCCAAAGCGCCGGCGGCTTTTTTGGGATCAGTGACCACCGGGACCAAAAGATGAGGGATGCCGTTATAAACTCCCAGTTCTACCACCTTCGGGTCCACCATCAAAAACCGCACTTCATCAGGAGACGCCTTATAAAGCAAACTGATGATGATGGAGTTGATACAGACCGATTTACCGCTTCCGGTAGCGCCGGCGATCAAAAGATGGGGCATGGACGCGATATCTCCCACCGTAATATTTCCGGCGATATCCTTACCCAATGCCATGGTGAGACGGCTTTTGGCGGATTCAAATTCCTTGGAATCAATGACCTCCCGAATAGGGACGGTCTCCGTCTGCCGGTTGGGGACTTCGATCCCCACCGCCGCCTTATTGGGAATGGGCGCTTCGATCCGGACGCCCGCTGTCGCCAAGTTCAGCGCAATATCGTCGCTCAGTCCGGTGATCTTGCTGATCTTGACCCCCGCCGAGGGCTGAAGCTCGTACCGGGTTACGGTGGGACCTCTGCTGATGTCGATGATCTTGGTCGAAACGCCAAAGCTCTTTAACGTCTCAACGAGCTTTGCCGCGTTGGCCTTCAATTCCTCGCTTACGTCCTGGCTTTTGCCCGCCTTGGGTGCATTGAGCAGGGAGAGAGGCGGAAAATGATAGACGTTTTGAGGATATTCTCCTGCCTCATCCTTCTTTTCCTCGGGCTGGGAGGATTCCGCATCGGAGGAAGGAGAAAAGGGCGCATGCATCTCGTCAATCGCCTTGTTGATCCGATCCTCCAAAGGATCCAAATCAGGAGAAACCGTTTTCGTTTCTTCCCGCGGGATTTCCTCTACCGGATCGTCAACACCGCGATTAAATTCGTCGATGATCGCGCTGATAGCATCCCGATTGATCTCATCGGAAGAGGCATCCGACTCCTTGCTCTCCGGCGTTGCTTCTATGTACTCTTTTTGGGATAAAGGCTCTTTCGCTTCCTCGTCGAGCGGCTTTTCCTCTTCGAGCCGTTCCGGATCCTTTTTAAATTTTTCCAGCGCCTTCTCAAACCGGGCTTTCGGGGATTTAACCGGATGGGCGGGCATACTCTCCTCTCCCTCATCCAAAGCAATATCAATGGTAACCTCTTTCGCCCGCTCTTCCTCTTCCCTTTTTTCTCGACGCTGGACATAAGTTTTTTCAATTTCCTTCACCGGCTTGACGCAGCTTTTCAAGAAAGAAAGCAAGGTCGTCCCCGAGAGCAGCATCAGGGAAACAAAAACGAGGATCACCAAAATTACCGCAGCTCCGCCTCTCCCAAACAGAAGCATCAACGGCCAGCCGACAAGCATCGCGAAAATACCGCCGCTCTTTAAAGCGATGCCTCCCTGGTAAAAGGAAATGATGGCGTCGCCAAACCCTTTGACCTCGGGGATACCGTAAAAAAGCTGAGCAGCGCCGCTAAGCAAAAGCAAAGCAAAAAGGATGCTGAATAACCGAATCCCGGTGCCGCTTACCGTCCGCTCCAACGACGTCATCACCGCGCTGTAGATCAATATGGGACCGGCGACGTAACTAATAGGCCCCAAAAGTCCCCGCAGCAGATTTCGCAAAAATCCCCAGGCTGCCGGTCCGTCAAAAAGACTCAAAACCAGCAAAAAGATTCCCGCCGCAAAAAGCAAAACCGCGGAAAACTGATGTTTTCTCCGCAAAGCGGCTTCCGCTTCTTTGGTGGCTTTCGCCGCCTTTTGTTCCGCCGCTGACGGACGGCTCTTGGTCGAAGAAGTCTTCGAAGAGCCGGTCCGCGCGCCCGTATTTTTCTTTTTTTGTGCCATAGTCTGTCTTCTCCCTGTCACAAAATCATTTTTCTTTCGAATCTATGGTAATTTCCGTACCGGGACAACATCCCGGATCCAGATAATCGGAAGGATCGGTGGATAAGATCCGGTTTAAATAGGTCTTTCCGTCCCTAACCTCATAGAGACATTTTTTCCCTCCGAAAACGCCTTCGCTCACCGGTGAAGGTCCTTCCTGAGGGAACACGGCGGCAAAAGGCAAAATAGTATGCAAGATCATGCCTCTTCCCCTTCTTCCACCATCTCGTACAACGCCGCCAACGCGTCGCTCAGTCCTCCCAGCTCGTCGATGAGCCCTTCGCTTACCGCCTTTTCCCCATCGAGCGAAGTCCCCACATCCATGGCGAGCTCTCCCGTTTCCATCATCAATTCCTTGAACCGGTCCTCACTGATATGGGAATTTTTGGAAACGAAGCGGGTGATTCGATCCTGCATCTTATCGAAATAGGAAAAGCTTTGGGGGACTCCCAGCACCAAACCGTTGAGCCGCACCGGATGGATGGTCATGGTCGCCGAAGGAACGATAAAGGACTTTTTCGCCGATACCGCCAACGGTACGCCGATAGAATGGCCTCCCCCTAAAACTAAGGAAACGGTAGGCGTTTTCATTCCGGCAATCAGTTCCGCAATAGCAAGTCCCGCTTCCACATCGCCGCCCACGGTGTTGAGCAAAATCAGAAGCCCTTTGATGTCTTTATCCTCTTCAATCGCTACCAGCTGAGGAATGACATGCTCATACTTGGTGGTTTTGTTTTGGGGCGGAAGAATATAATGCCCCTCAATCTGGCCCACAATGGTGAGACAGTGCACCGGATATTTCCCTTGGGCTGTCACCGACGCCATATCCACGATGGGCTGCATTTTATTTTGTTCCTCGTTCTCGTTTTCCGACGCCTCGCCGGTGGTCTCGGTGGGTTTTTTCGTTTTTTCCTTAGACAAAGTGATTCCTCCTTCTATGGGATAATATCAGTTTGCCCAGGATTTTTGATGAAAACCGTACCCATGATTATACGTCCCCAAGCTTTTTTTGTCAAACAGACGTTCGGGGCTTCGTGTGCACACAAAAGACAAAACGGAGCGTTTTCCAAAACCGGTTATACGGAAAGTTTTGTCGAATTTGTGAGTATGCAGTGGAAAATCTCACTATGCACCGGTTCATTTCCGCTAACTTTGGGGAAAACTCGGTGGAAAATGTGGAAAGTTCCCGTCCCTACGCTGTCTCGAACGTCTGTTTTCCCCATTTTACAGCCAGTATATACATTGTTATTTGTCCGACGGGCGGGTACGATAGTCCCGAGTCACCAAAAAAGCGATGGCGCGCTCAATAGAATCCCTGGAATTGCCCCAATCTCCGCCCACATTGCGGTAATCGTACATCTGGCAAAAATGGGAAACGTCGTCGCTGAGCTGTTTTAAGTAATTTTCCGAAAGCGCCACGGCGACACCGGAAAACGCATCGAATTTCTTTCGGTTGAGCTTTCCGAATTTTTTTGCCGCCGCCGAAAGAATCATCTCCAAATGAGGAAAACAAAGATACTCCTGTTCCTCGAACAGCTTTTTAAAATCGGGCTGTTCAAAATACAGCTTTAGCACCGTATCCAGCATTTTCCCCATGGCTTCTTCGATTTGGGAACAGACGAAACAGGTGTCGTTAATGGTGGTCATACCGGTTTGCTTTTTCTCTTTGGCGGTGACCTTATCGAGGATGGAGCGGCTTCCTTTCTGCTGGAGCTCCTTTAAAAGGCTCTCCAAAATCAAAGCAAGAGAAAGCCGGTTTTTCTGCTTGAGCATCATAGAAAAATGATCGTCGCAAAAAGAAAGCCGGTTGGTTTCAATCCGCACATCCGGTTCCATCATAGCCGCGCCCATAATATACTCAATGCATCTCGCCTCCAGCATATCCCGCATCCGACAGAGCGGACAGCCGCATTTGGGCTCGAAAACTTCGCTGATGGGAATAGTGTAGATACTGTCGCGCATAATTTTCTCCTTTTTTCTCTTTTTGCTTTTATTTTATCATATTTTCGTTTATAATGGAAATAAAAAATGGGAGAAACTTTATATGGACGAAAATTTTTCTATTGTTTTGCCCCGCTTTTCTCTAAGAGATACCCTTTTTTGCGGACAAAGCTTTCTTTGGGAGGAAACCGCCCCCGATACCTTTTCGGGAAGCTTTCGGGGCATTCCTCTGACGGTGTCGCAAAAAGGAGACATCGTTACCTTTCACAATACCAATGAACAAACCTACCGGGATGTGTGGATGGAATATTTTGACCTCAACACCGATTACGATGCGCTTAAGGCGATTTTTTCCACAGATCCTACATTGAAAAAGGCGATCGCTTATTGCGGCGGCATCCGGATCTTAAAACAGGATCCATGGGAAACGGTCTGCGCGTTCATTTTGAGCCAAAACAACAATATCAAACGCATTACCGGCATAGTCAAACGATTTTACGCTTGGGGAAACGGACGCTGTCCGACGCCGTCTATGCTTTCAAGCGCATCGATAGAAGATCTAACCGGGCTTCGGGCGGGTTTTCGCGCCAAGTACTTAATCGACGCCGGGAAAAAAGTAGAAAGCGGCGCCGTCTCGCTAAAGCGGATCGCTTTTTCCTCCTATGAGGAAGGAAAAAAAGAGCTTCAAACCATCCTAGGTATCGGCCCGAAGGTCGCCGACTGTATCTTATTATTTGGATTTCATCACATAGAAGCCGTCCCCGCCGATGTTTGGATTAAACGGGTCCTTGCGCGCTACTACCCGGACGGTCTTCCCAAAGCGATCCGCCCTTACGGCGGCATCGCTCAGCAATATTTGTTTTTTGCGGCGCGAGCCGGAATATTGGAATAAAGAAAGGAGCTTTGATATGCCTTATATCAATGTGCACATCGGAAAAACCCTCTCGAAGGAAGAGGAGCAAAAAATCTGCGAGCTGGTTCATAAAAACGTCTCTCTCATTCCCGGAAAAAGTCCCCAAAACACCATGGTGGACGTGCAAAGCGGATGCAGTATGAAAATGGGAACAGAAACCGCCTGTACCTTTATCAATGTCCATCTTTTAGGCGCGGCGCCGGCGGAGGCGAAAAACGCCTTTACCCAGGCAGTCACCGCCGAACTGGAAAAGGAATTCGGGCTTTCCAAAAACAGTATGTACATCAACATCACCGAAATGTCCGCATGGGGCATGGGCGGCGGCTTCCATTCGATGTAAGGATAAATGTCTGGTTTTCGGCAACACTATCCTTGCCAGGAGGTGAGGCTATGAAGCCGAAAATCGAACATTTCCCGAAAAAAAGCCCTATGCCGGAATCGTTGATCCACCCTACTCCCAGCAAGGAGGATCCCTTTGGCAGCTATACCGGCGTCCCCTTGGACGAATACGATATTCCGGTCCAGGATGTGGATGACCTGTAACCAGAAAAAACCAGTGTGACTTTTCGTCATACTGGTTTTTTCTATCCTAAAAGGATCCGTTTACTGGGATACGGTAAACAGAGAGTAAAAATACTTTTTTTGCGCCATCAGTGTATCAAAATCGCCGCATTCCTCGATCCTTCCGTTTTTCATCGCCAGAATGCTGTCAAATCTTTGAAGTACCGCGGCGTCCAGCTTATGGGTCACCACCACCCGGGTAATGCCGGGGAGATCCAGAATGGAGGCGGTCACCTGATCGGCTGTAAGAGGATCCAAAGAGGCGGTGGCTTCGTCCACTAAGAGCACCTTGGCGCGCTTTAAAAGGCTTCGGGCGATAGAGACCCTTTGTTTTTCGCCGCCGGAAAGCTCATTTCCGTTTTCGCCGCAAAGCATATCCTCTCCCCGCTCTTCGATCAGCGGCTCCAGCCCGGAACGCCGGATCGCCTGCTTAACTTCCTCGTCGGGGAAGGAAGAAAACATGGTGATATTGTCCCGGATGGAGGCGTTAAAAAGAAACACGTTTTGGGAGATCAAAGAAACCAGGTCATACAGCGATTCGCTATGGATGGTTCGAAGCTCTCTCCCATCGTAGAGGATCTCTCCGGAATAATCCCCGTGACTTGCCATTAACAGGTTCAACAGCGTCGACTTGCCGCTTCCCGAAGCGCCTACTACCGCGTAGCTTTTCCCCGCCTCAAAAAAGGCGTCGATATGATGAAGGGCCAACGTTCCCTCCTGATAGCCGAAGGAAACCTGCTTTAACTCGATCCCGCGGCTCAAATAGTTGGGAATCGGCGTTCCTTCCTCTCTAAGGTTATGCTCCAACGAACAAGACAGCTTATCCATCAGCGCCAATGCCGCTTTTCTTGAGGCAAGCTGTCCCGGGAGGGTTTGGATGGGACCGATTACGCATCCGGTCAAGTCGACAAACAAAATCAAAACCCCCGGTGTGATCCCCATACCCGACAGCGCCAGAAAGCCTCCCACCAAAAAGGTCCCGAGCTGAGCGACCACGCCCGCTACACCGGCCCACATCTCAATCAAAGTCAAAAGCTTTCGTCTTTGGCATTTCGCTTCCTCCGCTTCATGATTGCTTTTGGCAAACAGGGCGGTGACCGCCTTCTCCGCCTGGAAGCTTTTGACTACCGAAAATCCGCCGAGGCCGTCCTTCAATGCCGCGGTCCACAGACCGTTTTTTTGCGACACCTTTCGTTCCGCCTGTTCTACCCGGGATCCGGTCAACAGTGAGACCGTCATAGGTAAAACGAAGAAAAAGCAGGAGACCACCGTCATCACCGGACTGTAAAGAAGCATCATCACGAGAGAGCCCACCAAAAGCACCAGATTGGAAAGAATGTCAAACCCATTTTCCAAATATCCTTTTTCCACCGTAGCGGCGTCATTGGAAAAAGCGGACAGATAATCGGCGGTATTTTCCACGTTGAAAGCGGCAATGTTCTTTTTCATCAGCCGCTCAAAGGCGTCGTTTTTATACTGTTCCATGGCTTTTTGGATAAACCGGGGCTTGGAAAAATAGCTCATTATCTTAAATGCGAGGATCAGCGCCGCGATCAAGGCCAATATCCATGCCAGCGTAAACAGGCTCAGGGAGCCGGCCACCCCGGAGATGGTGTCCACCATCTGCTGTAATGCCCAGGATATGAGAAAATTGACTCCGGTAACCGCCAGGCCCGACAGCAGGGCGAAAAGAAACGAAGCGGTGTTCTTTCGGTAAAAAGGCGCGGTAAGCTGCCGTTTGTTACGATTCATCCAAGATCTCCCTCCATAATCTGCAAAATGCGTCTTCCTCTAAACTCACTACGGTTTTTTCGATCCCTTCCAACGCGGTCTCTCCCAAATCATCCACCATGGATGCCGCCGTATCCGGCAAAATAAACCGAAACCCCTTCACCCCATAGGTAGGAGCGCGGTCAAATTGCTCCGCAAGTGCCTTTGCCCGGCGAAGGGCAGTTTTCGATTCTTCGCTTTCTCCCATCATCCAATGGACGTAACCGCAAAGCACCCAAAGGGCTGCTTCCTGTTTATCCATATGGCTTACCTCCCCCGGCTTTTTCAAACCGGGGTAAAAGGCGAGCGCCCATTGCAAAACCGCCAGCCCTTCTTTGTAGTTTTTGGCCTTGAAATAGCAGTTGATATACCCCATTACGATATGCATATGCGCCGCCGACAGATCCAGCATCCCATAAGAAAGGTACGGCGCCGCCGCCTCGGGGTCATTGCAATCCGCCGCCAGGGTGAACCCGATCAGAGGGTGATTTACCCTGCATGGATTGTGGGCTTTCAATAGCTCGACCCCCTTTTCAGGCTGACCGAGCATAACGTAAAGGGTTGCCATCTCCTGCCATAGATCGGTTTCGCTGATCTCGGGATCGGTATTTTGATGGATCAGAAGACAGGCGCGGCGGTACAGCTCCAGCGCCTGTTTCGCGTAATCGGGTCTTCTTTGGTAAATAGCCCGAACGTAGTAATTTGAGGCGCTGTAATAGACGATCTCGAAACAGTTGGGATAACGTTTCAGCGCCTTTTCCGCCTCCGAAAGCGCGTCTTTTGATTCCCTGTCATGAACGGCGTCTTTTAACCGCTGTACGACGGTGTCTTTCTGATTGTCCCGAAAGGAAAAGCCCACTAACGCATCCACAGATACCGAAAAAAAGTCCGCCATATCGGCGATCAGGGAAAGCTCCGGCGTTGCCGCTCCCCGCTCCCATTTGGAAACGGCGGCAAAGCTAACGCCCAATGCCTCCGCCAACTGTTCTTGCGTCATCTGCCTCTCTTTTCGCAAACGGCAGATGTTTTTGGAAAGTGATAGTTCCATGTCATCTCCTCCTGGCTTTATTGTACCATATATCCGCCAAAAGAACAGCGACGAATTTTCCAATTCGTTTTCTTTTTTTTGAACTGTTGGTTCAAAATCTTTTTGCAGCCTGTTTCCTTTCCAAAAACAAACAAGAAAAACCGCCGAAGGCTACGTTATGAAACGTAACCCTGGCGGTTTCTTTTATATTGCCGTATTCTTCACTAAGCCGTTAAAACGCCGCTTTTCTCAAGCCCCGCTTTTCACAGGCTTCGCAGACCAAACGGTTGAGTTCCCGGTCCAGATCCAGACGGGACTCGCTCTTTTCACGGTCGAACACCATGGTGTACTCGCTCTTTCCGGGAACGAAAGGCTCCCAACCGGGATTTCCGGTGCGGGCAAAGTTGACCCATGCACCTGCCACTTCCTTCTCCAAACGGTCCGCTTCGGGAATGTTGGCGTAAGCGACCTTATCCACATTGTGGAACACAAAAGGCATCTCGGCGCAGTGCCACGCCAGACGGCCGTCATCCAACGGGAAGTCCGGCGCGAAGAGGTAGGACCATAATGGAACATTCGCTTTTCCAAGCTCATCCATATAGGCCAGCGCGTTATGTTTTCTGGTACTGTCCAAATAGATCAGGTCTACTAAGTTATGATCTGGGAAGGATTTTTTGAAAAGAGGGATCATCTTGTCGGCATACTCGTCGCCGTAATAGGCGCGAACCACCGCTTCTCTGCCCTCTTCGGTGAGGGTATACTTATTGGGATGATCCACATTGGTGTTCTGGGAATTTCCGATAAAGTAGTTCATGGGCATATCCTCGAGCTTCACCGGGCTGGGACCGAAGGAGAAGCTTTCGGAGAAATTGGAGCCCACCATAACGGGAACATCCGCCAATTCGGCAATCGCGCCAATATCCAGCGGCGCGCCCTTAAAGTAATCGCCGGGAAGGTTTTGCCAGTTCATCATCCGAATGCCCCGATCCTTCAAAACCTGGTTATGGGCTTTTGCCAGCACCTCAAAGGGCGCCGCTACCATCTCGTCAAAGCTCTTTAGGCCGGCCGCCGCCATCATATCTTCCACGAACTTCTTCCGCTCGTCGGCGGGCCAAATGGAATTGGGGGTGCCGGCGCCGGTGGAGGACTGGATCACCGCTTTGTGGAACAGGCCTTTGGCACAGGGAGTCTGGAGAAGGTTTGCGATCTTTCCGCCGCCGCCCGACTGGCCGAAGATGGTTACGTTATCCGGGTCACCGCCAAACGCCGCAATGTTGTCTTTGACCCACTGGAGCGCCGCTACGATATCGGCAAGACCTACGTTCGCGGAATTTTCGTACTCTTTCCCGCCGAACGCGGATACATCCATCCAGCCTAACAGGTTCAGGCGATGGTTTATGGAAACCACGACCACGTCGCCAAATTCACTCAAATTGTTCCCATCATAAGCCACCATCTCGATGGAAGAACCGGAAGAAAAACCGCCGCCATGGATCCAAAACAGCACCGGCTTTTTGGCGTCCTTGCTTAAAGATTGGGTCCAGACATTCAGGTACTGGCAGTCCTCGTCTTGCGGCCAGAACCGATGGGGCACCATCAAATCTCCCATAGGGGAATCGGGGGTGGGCATGGGCGCGATATACCCGTAAGAAAGGGCATCCTTGACCCCATCCCAGGGTGCTACCGGCGTAGGCATCTGCCAGCGCTTGGCGTCGGCGTATTTGATGCCGTAGAAGGTATACGTGCTCCCAAGCTGGAAGCCCCGGATCTTACCGGCCACCGTCTGTACGATGGGCTCGGTGGTGGAACAAAGAAATTTCTTTTCCATATGACACACTCCTTGACCTGTTTTGAAAAATCTGAAAAAAAGCCTTCCCGTCTTCCCGTTAAGGCAGGACAGACGACGAAACATTTTCCTGTATTATACCATATTTTTTGCAAAAGCGCAATGTTTTAAAACCTACTTTTTATTCTTATTTTTCGATTTTTAATAAAAAAAAGAGAGCCCTTCATCCAATCTCGGACAAAAGGCTCCTTTTTCTTAGTAAAAGTCCCGAATAAACGGTTTCGCTTTGGTCACCAGCTGTTTATCATTGTCATAGCTTAACAGAGAGTGGGCCAGATTGATCTCCACCCATTTGATCTGCGCGACTTCTTCCTTTTGGGGAACGTAGTCGAAATTTTTCGCCTTTCCAAGGAAATAGATCACATCTTTCATCACATCCCGTTTCGGTGAATAGGAAACCACCTCTCGAAAAGAGGGATCCAGATCCACATCGATGCCGGTTTCTTCCTTGATTTCCCGCAAAGCTGTTTCGGTCTCGGTCTCGGCTCCTTCCACATGCCCTTTGGGGAACGCCCAATGACCGCCCACCGTATGCTTAATTAAAAGCAGCTCAGTGTTCCCATGGTATTTTCGAAAGACCACGGCACCGCACGATTTCTCATAAAGCATCCTGCCATTCCTTTCCTTTTTGATTTCATCCGTTATAGTGTAGCATATCTGTAATAAAAATGCAAATCGAGGGCGTTGTCATCTTTGGGGAAATCTTTCTGCCGCCTTATGAGATACCAAAAAGAAAAGCGGAAAATTCCCTGAATTTTTTACAGTTTATACACGAAATTCTTCATCGAATCGGTTACAATGGTAGATAGAAAAGAGCCGCCTTTTCGACAAAGAAAGGAAGAGAAGCTTGTTCGGATATATTAAGCCTTTTTCTCCGGAATTGAAAATGCGGGAGTTTGACGCCTACAAAGCGGTATATTGTAGCCTTTGCCGCCAGCTGGGAGAAAATTTCGGGCCTCTGGCGAAAATGACCCTAAGCTACGATTATACCTTTGTAGCAATGCTTTCCATCGGCCTTTCCGACGACGCCTTTTCTCTTACCAAAACCCGGTGTATGGCCAACCCCCTTAAGAAAAAGCCCTGTGTCTGCCGGTGTAAGGAAATTTCCTTTGTCGCCGACTGCGCGATGCTGATGTTTTACTATAAGGTCAAGGATAATATCCAAGATCACCGGGGGATCCAAAAGCTTCCCTTCCTTTTTCTTCTCCCCTTTTTCGCTTCTGCAAGGAAAAAGGCGCTGAAGCGGTCAAAAACCGCGGATACCTTTTTTTCCCAGATGATGGAACGACAAAAGCAGGTGGAGGCAAAGGAAAGCGAAAGTCTGGACGAAGCGGCGGAACCCACCGCGCTGGCTTTATCCCAGCTGATGGAGAACTTCGCCCATACCGACGAGGAGAAACGGATCCTAAACCGGCTCGGATATCTGCTGGGGCGCTTTGTCTATCTATCGGACGCCTTAGACGATCTTCGGGAAGACGCTAAGCACCATACCTACAATCCGTTTCTTTTGAAATTTGCCAAGGAAGGACTGGATTCAGAAAAAGAAAAAGAAATTTTAGAGTACGGAAAAGGTGTTTTAAACATTACCGTCGCGGAATTGGGATTGGCGTATGAGTTACTGACTCTTCGCCATTATGAACCCATTTTAAGCAACACCATTTATTTAGGGTTACGGGCCGCTATTAAAAATTTGGGAAGCGGCAATCGAAAACGAAAAAAAGCGGAAGCATTTCAATAAATTACCATACGGGAGGTTCACTCTGTGGGAGATCCATACAAAATTCTCAACGTACCTTATGACGCTTCGGAAGAACAGGTAAAAGAAGCTTACCGGCAGCTGGCACGGAAGTACCATCCGGATAACTACGCGGATAGTCCCCTGTCCGATCTTGCCAACGAAAAGATGCAGGAGATCAACGCCGCCTATGACGCTATCATGGAAAAATTGAAAAATAAAAAGCAGGAGCCTTTCCATGGAACGTCCTCCTACTCCGGTTCTCAGGGGCAAAACGGCCAATTTGCCGATATTCGCCGCCTGCTCCAGCAAAATCGGCTTGCCGAGGCGGAGGAGCTGTTGGACGGAACGCCTATGACCTCCCGGGATGCGGAATGGTATTTCCTAAAGGGAAATATCTATTTCCAAAGAGGATGGTTAGACGACGCGATGAATCATTTTTCTACCGCCTGCCGCTTAAATCCCAATAATCCCGAATACCGGGCGGCGATGAATCGTATGGCCTGGCAACGACAAGGGGGAAACGGAAGTCCCTACGGCCGCTACCGTACTGGAGGGGGAATCGGAGGGATGTCGCCCTGCGACTGCTGTACGAATCTGATTTGCGCCGACTGCCTGTGTGAGTGCTGCGGCGGAGATCTGATTCCCTGCTGTTAAGAGGGACGCCTATGAAACCCTTGTCCAAATTAGCTTTTTGCGGAATATTTACCGCGTTCGGCGTTATATTGCTGCTGATGACCGGCCTTTTCCCTATGGCGGAGTTCGCGCTTCCGGCTATTGCGGGACTTCTGCCGGTGGCGTTGGTCATTGAGTCCGAAAAAAAATACGCGGTTTTAACTTTTTTCGCCACGGCGATACTGGGAGCAATTCTCTGCCCATTGAAAGAAAGTGCCCTCTACTACGCCGCTTTTCTCGGATTTTATCCCATCGTAAAATCTTCCTTTGAACAATGCAAAAACCGAATTACCGAATGGCTTTGCAAAATTTGCCTGTTTGTGGTTATGGCGTTTTTGATTCTATTTGCCGGCTGTTTTCTTGGATTTTTCAGTGCCGCGGCGCTGTTAGCGATGGGAATTCCCCTTTTGTGCGGCTCAGCGCTCCTCTTTTTGGCCGCTTTTATCGTTTACGACCTGGCGGTAACCCGACTGATCTCCGGGTATCTTTTTCTCCTCAGGCCGCGAATTTCCCGCTTTTTTCACTAATACATTTCCTGCGCCGGGATTGGATTCCGGCGCTTCTTTTCCTTTCTCTTCTACTTTTGCGGTATCATCCGGAAAAAGAGAAAGATCCTTCCAAAAAACTATGCAATGCTTACAAAAAGGAAACAAGTTTTTCGAAGGATATTCACAAAATACCGCTTGCATAAAAGCACGCAATTTAGTATAATGAGGTATACTTTTTCAGAGTTGACTTCACATTTTTATAAATCACCTTCCAAAGAAAGGAGAATATCTATGGGAACGGAATTAAACAGCAGATATCTTACCCTTCCCGCCGTCGCAATGCGGGGAATCGTTTTATTTCCTTCGATGGTTTTGCACTTCGATGTGGGAAGAGAAAAATCGATTCTTGCCATTAAACAAGCGATGGAACAGGATATGCGGATCTTTTTGGTCACCCAAAAGGATTTTACTGTAGAGGACCCGAAGAAAGAGGATCTCTATAAGGTGGGCGTTGTCGCGAAAGTGTCCCAGCTGCTGAATGGAGGAAAAAATTCTTTCCGGGTAATGGTGGAAGGACTATTTAAAGCAAATTTAGTGGAGCTGACGGAGGACGGTCCTTATCTTACCGCCACCGTTCGTCCCATCTCTGAACCTCGCCGTCATAATCTCCCCGAGGATGTGGAGGAAGCCCTGTGTCGGGCGGTGTTATCCACCTTTGACCGGTACTGCGATATGGTTCCCCAAATGCCCAAAGAGATTATTAGCAGCGTCTATTCTCAAAAAACGGCGCAGGGACTTTTCGACAAAATTGTACAAAATCTTTACTTACAGGCTGAGGATAAACAAGCTTTATTAGAGGAACGGCATTTGGCGGATCGGCTGCGCCTTTTGATCGAGATTTTGGATCACGAGGCGATGGTACTGAGCTGGGAGCGGGACATCTACGACCAGGTCAAAGAGCAGATGGACAAAAACCAGCGGGATTACTTCTTAAGAGAGCAAATGCGGGTTATCAGCAACGAGTTGGGCGAAGGGGAATCTCCCGCTGACGAGTCGATGGAATTTGTCGAGGAGATCAAAGCGTTAAAACACATGCCTGAGGAAACCAAGGAAAAGCTGCTCAAGGAATGTGACCGGCTGAGCCGTACCCCGATACAATCCCAGGAGGGCCAGATCATTCGCACTTACCTGGAAACTTGTCTGGATCTGCCGTGGGATAAGGCCACCAAAGAGCACGCCGACGTCAAAGCCGCAGCCCGGATTTTGAACGCCGACCACTACGGTATGAAAAAGGTCAAAGAGCGGATCTTGGAAATGATTGCCGTACGGAAGACGGCTCCGGACATCAAAGGGCAGATCCTATGTCTTGTGGGGCCTCCCGGTGTAGGAAAAACCTCTATCGCAAAATCCATTGCCACCGCGCTGAATCGAAACTACGTCCGAATTTCCTTAGGCGGCGTGCGGGATGAAGCGGAAATCCGGGGCCATCGCAAAACGTACCTGGGTTCTATGCCCGGCCGGATCATCAACGCGATGATTAGCGCCAAGAGCCGCAACCCTTTGATGCTTTTGGACGAGATCGACAAAATGGGCGCCGATTACAAGGGCGATCCTTCGGCGGCGATGCTGGAAGTATTGGACGGAGAGCAAAACAATACCTTCCGGGATCATTATTTGGAAATTCCCTTTGATTTAAGCGAGGTACTCTTTATCACTACCGCCAACGACGCTTCCATGATCCCCCGTCCCCTGCTGGACCGTATGGAGATTATCGAAATGGGAAGCTATACGCGAGAAGAGAAATTCCATATCGCTTCCCGCCATCTGATTCCAAAACAGCTCAAACGCCACGGCGTTACTTCCTCTCAGATCAAATTCCAAAAAACCGGAATTTACGCCCTGATCGACGGGTACACCAGAGAAGCCGGCGTCCGTACTCTGGAACGGGAGATCGCTTCCGTTTGCAGAAAAGGCGTCAAAAAACTGGTGAGCGGCGAAGCGGAAGTTGTCGTCGTCAACAAGAAAACGTTGGAATCCTATTTGGGAGCGCCCCGGTACTTTGACCAGCAAATGAAGCGAGTGGATGAAGTGGGCGTTGCTACCGGCCTCGCATGGACCGCTGTAGGCGGCGAGACTATGGAGCTGGAAGCTATGATCCTTCCCGGAAGCGGAAAGATCCAGACCACCGGGCAGCTTGGCGAAGTTATGACGGAATCCGCTTCCCTGGCGGTGAGCTATGTTCGCTCCATCGCTTCCGATTACGGAATTGATCCGGATTTCTATAAGAACCGGGATATTCATATCCATGCACCGGAAGGCGCGGTACCAAAAGACGGCCCTTCCGCCGGCGTCACCATCACCACCGCCCTGGTTTCGGCGTTAAGCAACATTCCCGTTCGGCACGATGTGGCGATGACGGGAGAGATTACCCTTCATGGAAAGGTGCTTCCTATTGGCGGATTGCGGGAAAAATCTATGGCTGCGTACCGCCTCGGAATTAAAACCATACTGGTTCCCGAGGACAACAAAAAAGATTTGGAAGATGTGGATCCGGCAGTCAAATCGGCGGTTACCTTCATCTTTGTCTCCCATGTCTCCGAGGTGCTAAAGCATGCTTTGGCGCATCCTCCGAAAAAAGGGGAAAAACCTTTCCCGAAAATGGATAGCGAACCGCCTCTGACCGAGAACGGCAAAACCTCCGTGGTAGCCGTCGTATAGAAGATGGCTATGAATTTTCAAAACGCATCTTTTCTCGCTTCTTACGGAACAAGAAAGCAGCTTCCTCCCTCAACACGGATGGAGGTTGCTTTCATTGGCCGATCCAACGTAGGGAAATCGTCTTTAATCAATAAGCTTCTCCAGCGAAAGAATATCGCCAGAGTCAGTAGCGTCCCCGGAAAAACCGCAACCATCAATTTTTATAACTTAGACGATACCATTCATATGGTCGATCTTCCCGGTTACGGATACGCGAAGGTTTCCAAAAGCGAACAGGAACGGTTTACCAAACTGATCCAAGGGTACTTTGAAGACGAAAACCGTCTTTTGGAATTGGTTGTCCTCCTGCTGGATATGCGCCACGCTCCTTCCCGTCAGGATCGGGAAATGGTAGATTACCTGATTGATACCGAAACACCGTTTGTCGTAGTGTTGACAAAAGCGGATAAACTCAACAAATCGGAATTTCAAAAGCAGCTTCAAACCTTGCCCCAAGAAATTCCCTGCGGGGATCAGATTACTCTTATCCCCTTCTCCTCCGAAACCGGACTGGGAGTTGACGTACTGCGAAGTATTATTGAGGAGCTCGCCCTTCCCGATGGCCCTCAAAATATAAAAGAAGAATAAAATGATTGCAAAGGAATGAAGGAAAATGGAACGAAACATCTCGGTAACCGAAAATGGACATCTCTCCTTAGGAGGCGTGGATGCTGTTTCCCTGGCAAAGCAGTTTCACACTCCCCTCTACGTTTTGGAAGAGGACAAGGTTCGAAGCGCAATCGCGGCTTATCGCTCTTCTATGAATGCGTACTATGACGGAAGGGGGTTAGTCTGCTACGCTTCCAAAGCGCTCTGCTGCAAAGAGCTTTGCCGTATCGCGGCAGAAGAAGGGATTGGACTGGATGTAGTGAGCCTTGGCGAGTTATATACCGCCTGTTCCGTGGATTTCCCTATGGAAAGAATCTGCTTTCATGGCAACAACAAATCGGTGGAAGAGCTTACCTTTGCCCTGGAAAAAAAGGTGGGATACATTGTAGTAGACGGTCTTACCGAATTGGAAACCCTTAGCCGACTGGCAAAGGAAAAACAAACCACCGCGTCGATTCTTCTTCGGATTAAGCCCGGCGTAGACGCCCATACCCATAATTTTATCCGCACCGGCCAAATTGACTCCAAATTCGGATTTGCCTTGGAGACCGGTGAAGCGATGGAAGGGGTACTTACCGCGTTGAAAACGGAAAACATCGCTTTAAAGGGAGTTCACTGCCACATTGGATCCCAGATTTTGGAGACGGAGCCTTTTGTCCACGCCGCAAAGATCATGATGGAATTTATCCGGGATATTCGGGACAAAACCGGCGTCGAAATGCAGGTTTTGGATTTAGGCGGCGGCTTTGGAATCCGCTACACCGATGAAGACGATCCCATTCCCTATGTAGAGTACCTCAAGGATGTATCGGGTACCATCAAGGACTTATGCCACCAGTACAGCCTCTCTCTCCCCTCGGTTATAATTGAACCGGGCCGCTCTATTGTTGGCGAAGCGGGAACGACCCTTTACACAGTGGGCTGTTTCAAGGAGATCCCCAACGTTCGCACCTATTTAGCGGTAGACGGCGGTATGGGAGATAATCCCCGTTACGCCCTCTATGGCTCTAAATACGATATGCTCCTCGCAAACCGGGCCACAGAAAAGCCAGTTAAAACATATACGGTAGCGGGAAAATGCTGTGAAAGCGGCGATCTCTTAGGAGAGAATATTCCTTTGCCGGAAGCCAAGGTCGGCGACATTTTAGCCGTCTTATCTACCGGCGCTTATAACTACTCTATGGCGTCCCGCTATAACCGCAACCCCATTCCTCCCACAGTGATGGTAAAAGACGGTACCGCGCGGATCATCATTAAAGGTGATTCTCTCGAAGATCTGATTCGAAACGACGTATGATGGAAAGTCCCCCGTTTTTCAGCGGGGGACTTCTTTTGGATGGTGATACAATGGAAAAGGTCAAAAATCCCTTCCCTTATAGCGACAACAATCGCCGGTTTCATACCTGGGATTATTACTTAAAAAAACGATTTGGCGGTAAAGTGTTTAAGCTTTCCTTAGACGGCGGCTTTTCCTGTCCCAACCTCGATGGAACCCGGGGAACGGGAGGATGCAGCTACTGCCAATACAGTATTTCCTCTCGCAAACCCGAGGATCTCCTGGTTCAAATGGAGCGTCAAAAGGTAATGTTAGAAAAAAAGTGGCCTCATGCCGTAGGGTATATCCCTTATTTTCAGGCAAACACCAACACCTACGCGCCCCTTCCCGTTTTGCGGAAAAAATACGAAACCGCCCTTTCCTTTGAAAAGGCGGTGGGGCTTAGTATCGCTACCCGGGCGGACGCGATTTCCGAAAACACCTACGATTATCTCGAGGAAATTTCGAAACGGACCTATTTGACAGTGGAGCTGGGACTGCAAACTATCCACGACGAAACCGCCAAACGAATCAATCGGGGGCACAGTTTCGAGGAATTTCATCAAGCGGTAAGGGAATTAAACCGGCGGGGTATTCCCATCTGCGTCCATATTATCAACGGGCTGCCCTACGAAACCAAAGAGATGATGCTGGAAACGGCGAAGGTCCTCGCTTCTCTTCCCATCCATTCCATCAAAATTCATCTTCTCCATGTGGTAGACGGAACCCGCTTGGCGGAGGAATGGAAGCGAGGCGAATTTGAAACGTTATCTTTGAATGAATACGTGCGCATTGTCTGCGATCAAATCGAGCTTCTCCCCCCTGAAATTACCATCCAGCGGGTTACCGGCGATGGGGAAAAGGAAAGCCTTTTAGCGCCATTATGGAGCCTAAAAAAATTCGTGGTTATGAACGAGATCGATAAAGAGCTTCTCCGGCGAAACAGCTGGCAGGGAAAACAGTTTCATCAAACATGGTAAACAAAAAACTCCGGAAAGGTTTTCTTTCCGGAGTTTTTATAAATTACTCTACAGTAACACCCTCTATGCCTTCCAAGTCAGCGGCATAATCAGAAACCGTCTCTTCTTCTTCCGGCTCTTTTTCAGGAGCGGGCTTTTCCTCTTCCAGCGTAGCGCGAATAGAAAGGCTTACTTTCTTCTTCTCATAATCCACATCAATAATCTTCGCGTCGACCACGTCGCCCACCTTCAGCACATCGGAAACCTTGTCGATCCGACGGTTGGCAATCTGAGAAATATGGATCAATCCGTCCACACCGGGAATGATCTGCGCAAAAGCACCAAAGCTGGTGATAGAAACAATCTTAACGGGAACGATGGAATCCACAGCGAAGTCCCGTTTAAAGATTTCCCAAGGATTGTCCTCGCTCTTTTTATAGCCCAGGGAAATTTTCTTTTTCTCGGTGTCGATATCTTTGATATAGACTTCTACTGTGTCACCGATTTTAACAACCTCTTCCGGGGACTTAATCCGAGTCCAGGAAAGCTCGGTAATATGAATCATACCATCAACGCCGCCCAGATCAACAAAAGCGCCGTAAGAAGTAATGGACTTTACCTCACCATGATAAACCTTCCCGATTTCCACTTCATTCCAGAAAGCTTCCTGTTTCGCCTTTTTCGCCTCATTGAGTACCGCGCGAATGGAGCCTACCGCTCTGCGGCGACGCTCATTGATTTCAATTACCTTAAATTGGACTTCCTTCTTTAAGAGGGTAGAAAGATCCTCGACTCTCCGATCGGAAGCAAGAGAAGAAGGTACAAAGATCTTCATGTTATTGCACAGCACCAAAATACCGCCCTTAACTACATCGGTAACCACACCGGTCAAAACAGTGCCGTCTTCATACGCTTTGCAAATCTCCTCGTACCCGCGCTCCGCATCGCAGCGTTTCTTGGAAAGGGTAACGATACCTTCCTGATCGTTTACTTTCAGCACAATCAGATCAATCTCATCGTTGACATGGATATTCGCGGCAATGTCAAAATTAGGATCATCGCTCAACTCGGAAGCGGGAACGATACCGGCCTGCTTCGCTCCAACATCAACATGGATCTCATTCGGAGCTACGGTCGTAACGATGCCTTTTACCTTTTTGCCTGTATATAATTTCTCATTGAGAGACTGCTCCAAAAGCTGGGCAAAATCGAGCTCCTCCTCTTTAGTTTCGAGCTCCTCGCCCTGTTTTTCCAGAATTTCACTCATGGTATTTAGTACCTCCTTGATGATATCTGCCGGAGTGGATGCGCCGGCAGTTACGCCAATTCTATTATGACGTAAAATCGGATAATTGTCAAGCTCTGTTTTATTTTCAATGAAAATAGTCTCACAGTACTGACGGCAAATCTGGTACAGCTTCTGGGTATTGGAGCTGCTTTTCCCCCCGATGACAACCATCAAATCCGATTCTTTCGCCAGCTCTTCCGCCTCATCCTGGCGACAAGCTGTCGCATTACATATTGTATCAAAAAACGAAACGTTTGTATAGAGCTTTTTAATAATTTGTTGAAATTTTATCCAGCCTTTTTTCTGAAAGGTGGTCTGAACCACAACCGACAACGGCTTCTCACCGTTTTCGCTCTCTTTCCTTAAAAAATCGGACAGTCCTTTCTCGTCTTCTACCGCTGTGGCTTTTCCCGACGCATGTCCCATAATTCCCTGCACTTCCGGGTGAGAAGGATCTCCGATGATGAGAATGTCCCGTCCCTTTTGGGATTCCTCGGCGACAATCCGATGAATTTTCTCCACGAAAGGACAGGTGCAGTCCACGATCTTATGCCCTTTCAACATTTCGTAAACGGATTTCCCGACGCCATGGGAACGGATGATTACCGTCTCTCCCTCTTCAATTTCCGAAAGAGACTTATCTCGTATTCCCTGGCGGCGAAGCCGATCCACCACCTCAGGATTATGAATAATAGGGCCTAAGGTCGCCGCTTTTTCTCCGCTTTGAGCGATTTCAAAGGTTTTATTTACCGCCCGATTGACTCCGAAGCAAAAACCCGCCGTCTCTGCCAGTCGAATTTCCTTCATACTTCCTCCCAAAGCCGCGTCATCGCGTCGGAGATTTTTCTTGTGGCGCTGCGAAGGGACGCGGTGTTTCTCGAATCTTTTTCAATTCCCAATTCTGAGAAGGGAATTACCTCTCCGTACCGAACGGTGATCCTTCGACGAAACCATCCCCGCTTCCCTTTTTTAATGATACATGGCAGCACATCCGCCCCGGTCTGCGCGGCAATAATGGAAATGCCGGGCTTAATTCGTCCCATCGCTCCGGTTCGGCTCCGCGTTCCTTCGGGAAAGATCCCTAAAACATTCTTTTTGCTCACCAATTCCGTCGCATAGTGAATCGCCCCGATATCCCCGCTGTTGCGGTCCACGGGAAAGGCGCCCAGCTTCCGAATCAGCCAGCCAAAAAACCGGTTTTGAAACAGCTCTTCCTTCGCCATAAAGTAAACTCTGGGCTTTACCTTGAGAGCTACAAAAATCGGGTCTGCCAAAGAAATGTGATTTGAGGACAGGATAAAACCGGTTTTTGCATCCTGCGGGATATGCTCAAGCCCGATAAAAGTGATCCGGTATGCAAACCGGATCACCACCGCAACTACAATTCGCGCAAACTGATAAAATCCCATGCCGTGACCTCTAACTGATTTTTGAGAGGATCACTGCCTTGACCTTTTGAATCGCGGCTTCCAAATCGTCCGTTGTGGTATCCACTAAAATGGCGTCCTCGGCCTGTTTTAACGGTGCGATCTCCCGATGGCTGTCATTGTAATCCCGCTGCTGAATTTCTTTCAGCACCGTATCAAAATGCACATCTTCCCCTCGATCAAACAATTCCTTATACCGGCGGCGAGCCCGTTCCTCGGCGGAAGCGGTCAGATAAATTTTCACATTTGCGTTGGGCAAAATCACCGTACCAATATCCCGGCCGTCCATGATGACGTTGTTTTCTTCCGCCAGTTTCCGCTGGAGAGAAAGCAAAAACGTACGCACCTCCGGATGGGCGGAAACATGGGAAGCGGCAACCGTCACTACCGGCTTCCGGATCCGTTCCGATACATCCACGCCGTTTAAAAAGACATGCTGATGGCCATGGATATGCTGAAGGGTAACGTCAATCTCCGAAAGAAGAGCCGCCACCGCCTCGCGGTTGGTAGTAGTTACCGCTTGTTCCACAGCGTACAATCCGATCGCTCGGTACAAAGCGCCGGTATCAATATAAATATAGTTCAGTTCTTTGGCGACCGCCTTGGCGATGCTGCTTTTTCCCGCGCCGGCGGGTCCATCGATTGCTACTGAAATCATAACTTTTCCTCCATCAAACGTTGTTTTACCGTGTACCGATGTAAATCTTTATATTCTGTCTCCAAAGAAGGGGTACGCAACGCCAGGGAAAAAGCCCGGGTCGCCTGCTCCTCCTTTTCTCCGAAAGAGGGAAAATCCCGCTTCAACTCGGAAAAAGAATGGTAGACAGGAAGTCCTTTCCTCCTCTTTATTTCTTTTAACAGCTTTTGGCCTGTTTCATTCATATCCAAAACCCGAATATACGGAGCGGGCACCACAGAAAGGGCCTTGTCGGCTCCCACCAATGCCGCGCCAAAAATCCGGCGCAGACGACTTAACGGATAGCGCTTGGATTTGAGCTTCTGTTCCAGCTCCAAAAGAGAACGGCTTTGCCGCGCATCCCCTCGGATCTTGTGCTCCAATCCTTCCGAAACGCCGGGAAGACGCAAAAGGGCGTCCAAAGGCATCGTGGAAAGAAGGTAAAGAATCGTTTTTTCCAGCAGGGAAGGATCTGTAAATATGCCCTCTTCTGCGATCTGCCGGTAACGTTCCGCCGTGTTTTCGGGTACGCAGCGGGACACCACCGAAAAGTCGCCGGTACGAAAGCACCATCGAAGGAACGACGCCGAAGCGATCCCACCGACCTCACCGGCCTGATGGTGCAAGACTCCTTTCCTTTGCAAGGGAAAGATCCTTTGCGGAAGTTCCATATCCAGTATCTGCTTACAGTACAGCACGCCTAACAGGCTGTTGGGCAAAGTAAAAAGCCGCCACACCGATTCCGGCAAAAAAGCCTTGGCGCTTTCAAACCAAGCGCGGGGATACGATTTCCCTTCCTTTTGCTTCTGTCCGAAGAGTTCTTTGACATTCGGATCGGAAAATCCTTTCGCGGCGGCAAAAAAATCCTCCGCTTCTCCTCTTTCCGTCCCAAAACACAAGGTAAACGGAACCCCCATCCCCTTTAACAGGGAAAGGGCGCCAAAGGAAAATCCTTCCGCCGAAGAAAGAACATAAGGGGCCGGAAGCTCCAACACCAAGTCCACGCCGCAGGAAACGGCGGCAGTGGCGCGAAGCCATTTGGAAAAAATAGCCGCCTCTCCCCGTTGAACAAAATTCCCGCTCATTACCGCAACCACCACATCAAAACCCGCTTCGCGAATTCTCTGAATCTGGTACTGGTGCCCGGAATGAAAAGGATTGTATTCAGCGATTATGGCGGCAACCTCCATAGTCTTCCCCCTACATGGCTCTTCCGTTTATGACAAAAAATTCCGGCTTTTTTTAAAAAGCTCGGAAAACCTCTTGAAATTCTGCGTCCATTATATTACTATATAATGTAGTTGGTTTAAAGTCAAGCCTCAAAAAGGGGTTTGCGCCCCGGAAGCGGCTTTTTGTAAAGAACTTTACAATCTTTTTACATTTTATCGGAACCGCTTCTATAAAAATGCCAAACGGAGGAAATGAAAATGAAAATTCTGGTCATCAACGCGGGCAGCTCTTCTTTAAAGTATCAGCTGATCGACATGGACAATGAATCGGTCATCGCCAAAGGAAATTGTGAACGTATCGGCATCGACGGATTGATTACCCACAAGGCAAACGGCAAGGAAATTAAGGCAAATGTCTCCTTCCCTACCCATAAGGAAGCTTTTATGGAAGTCGTTAAGGTCCTCACCACAGGGGAAGGCAAAGTCATCGACAGCGTCAAGGAAATTTCCGCGGTGGGACATCGTGTTCTCCACGGAAGCGAGGTTTATAAGTCCTCTACCCTGGTTACCGATAAGGTCATCGAGGACATCTTCGCGTTCCGGGAATTGGGGCCCTTACATAATCCCCCCCAGGCTACTGCTATGAAAGCATGCCAGGAAGTATTCGGCAAGGGTGTTCCCAACGTCGCTATTTTCGATACCTCCTTTGGCCAGACGATGCCCAGAAAAGCGTACCTTTTCGGCGTTCCTTATGAGTATTACGAGAAGTACTCCATCCGCCGCTACGGGTTCCATGGAACCAGCCACCGCTACATCAGCCAACGCTACGGCGAGATCAAAGGCGGCTTAGAGGGCACCAAGATCATTACCTGTCATCTCGGAAACGGAAGCTCCATCTCCGCGGTCAAAGACGGAAAATGCGTAGATACCTCTATGGGTATGACCCCTCTTGACGGCTTTATCATGGGGACGAGAAGCGGTGGAATCGATCCTTCCGTCGTTACCTACATTATGAATAAAGAAGGATTTACCCCCGACGAAATGTCGGATATGCTCAACAAAAAGTCCGGATTCCTCGGCCTTTCCGGAATCTCCAGCGACTGCCGGGATATCCAAAACGCCGCGAAAGAAGGAAATGACCGGGCGATTATGACCATCGAGGTTTTGGTTTACCAGATCAAGAAGTTTATTGGAGCCTACGCGGCGGCGATGGGCGGCGTAGACGCTATCATCTTTACCGGCGGCATCGGCGAAAACGACGCGGTGATCCGGGAAAAGGTTTGCGAGGATATGGAATTTTTGGGAATTAAACTGGATCCCGAGAAAAACAAAGGCTCCAAAGAGCAAGCCATTTCCACCGACGATTCCAAAACCGAGGTTTGGGTCATCCCCACCAACGAAGAACTTCTTATCGCCAGAGATACCAAAGAAATTGTGGAGAAACTCTAATTGAAAACAAAACAAAAACCGGTTTCCGAACATACGGAGACCGGTTTTTTTGTCGCCTCTCGAAAAAGCAAACCGACTTTATCCTGATACAGCCATAAGAAGGGTGCCGCCGGTAATAAAAAGAAGACCGAGTATACTTTTTTTCGTTAATCGCTCTTTTAAAAACAGACAGGAAAACGCCACTGTCACCAAAATGCTTAATTTGTCGATGGGAACAACAATGCTGACAATCCCTTCCTGGATCGCCCGATAGTAACAAAGCCATGATCCTCCCGTCGCGATTCCCGAAAGGACGATAAACCAAAGCTCCTTGGTTGCAATCTGCCGAATCTGCGGTCCTTTCCCTTTGATGAAAACCAAAAGCCATGCCAAAGGAAGCACCACCGAAGTGCGAACGGCGGTGCCCAAATTGGATTCAATCCCGTCGATACCGATTTTCGATAAAATCGAAGTCAATGCGGCAAACACTGCCGAAAGGCCGGCATAGAAAAGCCAGCTTTTCCGGCTCTCCCCTTGAAACGCGGCGCCTTTTTCGATCATCAGCAGCGTGCCCCCGCCGATAAGTACAATACAAAACAGCCGGAACAGCAGATGCTCCGTCTCTCCTAAAATCAAAACCGCAAAAATGACCGTAAGCACGGTGCTGCTTTTATCAACGGCCGCCACCTTATTGACTTCACCCACGGACAGCGCCTTAAAGTAACAAATCCAGGACGCGCCTGTAGCAAGGCCGGAGAGAACCAGAAACACAAAGGTGTTTCCGTCCGTTTTTCCAAGGGAAGACACGGATCCGGAAACAAACGCCATCATCCATGCAAAGATAAAAACAACTCCCGTCCGAAGCGCGGTCGCTACATCGGAATCGGTCTTTCGAATGCCGCACTTCGCCAAAACCGACGTCAATCCGGCGAAAAGCGCCGAAAGACAAGCCCACAAAATCCACATGTCCGTCCCTTCCTTGTTGATAAATTCTCCTATTTTTCAGTGTATCGAAAAAAAATACCCCCGTCAACCGCATTTTTTAAAAAATTTGAATGGAAAGGACTGGAGAATTTGTCTTTTATTATCAAAGAAATTGGTGCATATTGTTCCGCTTTTGACAGACAATAGTACTGCGATAGGAAACTGTAAAATATGGAGGAACGATACATGAAAGCAACAGGCATTGTCCGAAAAGTGGATGAATTGGGACGAATTGTCATCCCCAAGGAAATTCGCCGCACTATGCGGATCAAAGAAGGAAATCCTTTGGAAATCTACACAGGAAGCGATGGAGAAGTTATTTTTAAGAAATATTCTCCTGTAGGAGAAATGGCAACGTTTGCCGGCGAATACGCGGACGTTTTATACAAAATGGGAAGCCTCCCCGCCGTAATTTGCGATAGAGATCATATCATCGCGGTAGCGGGAATGCCCAAAAAAGAAGTACTGGAACGGAGAATTACTCCCGCGCTGGAAGAAATTATCGAATCGAGAAAACCGGTCTCTCTTTTAAAGGATAAGCACGTCCGGGCAGTGGAAGGCGTGGACCGTTACGCCGCTGTCTGCTGTCCCATCATTGCCGATGGCGACGTGACCGGCGGTGTTATGCTCTTATCGGAAAACCAAGCTTCCGTCAGCGATCTTCAGGTCAAATTGGCGCAGGCTGCCGCCGCGTTTATTGGAAAACAAATGGAAAGCTGAAAAAAGTCCGCCTAACCTCAGGCGGACTTTTCCCTATACTTATTTTACCGGATTTTTACAGATCTCTTTTAACGGACACTCCGGGCAGCGAGCGCCCTGGGCTTTGCAATACTCCCGTCCGAACAGCACAAACCGATGGCAAAGGTCGCTGCTTTTTTCCGGCGGAAGGATCTTTTTTAACGCCATCTCCACCTTGTAGGGATCCTTCTCCCCGTCTGTGAGACCGAGTCTGCCGCTGATACGGATACAATGGGTATCGGTAACCACCGCCGGCTTACCGTAAACGTCTCCCAGTATGAGATTCGCCGTCTTTCTCCCTACGCCGGGAAGTTTCGTCAGCTCCTCTAATGTATCAGGGACCACACCGTTATATTCGTTTAACAGCATCGCGGAAAGATTTTTAATGTCCCTTGCCTTGGTCCGAAACAACCCGCAGGGACGAATAATTTCCTCGATTTCGCTCACATCCGCTTGAGACAATGCCTCTAACGACGGAAACCGGGAAAACAATACCTTGGTGACCACATTGACTCTGGCGTCGGTACACTGAGCGGAAAGCCTCGTCGCAATCAAAAGCTCGTAGGGTTTTTGGTATGTAAGAGAACAAATCGCGTCCGGGTACAGTTTTTCCAACGCTTCGATCACCGCGTCCGCCCGCTCTTTTTTTCTCATTTTTTGCCTCCAAACACGGAATTCCCCTCACAGTCGATCCCCACCACTAACGGAAAATCCCGAAAGGTCAGCTTTTTCACCGACTCGCATCCCAGATCCTCGTAAGCGATCACCTGGCAGTCGGTGATACATTGACAGGCTAACGCGCCGGCGCCGCCCAGAGCGCAAAGATAGATTGCCCCATTCCTGCGTATAGCGTCGGTCACCGCCTGATTTCTCGGCCCTTTTCCGATCATACAAAGTAAGCCCCGATCCAAAAGGGCGGGAGCGAACACATCCATTCTTCCCGACGTCGTAGGACCGCAAGAACCGATCGCCATGCCTTCCCTCGCTTCGGTGGGACCGGCGTAATACACCGCCGCGCCCTCGATAGGATACGGAGGCTCCTCTTTGTTTTCCAGCGCCGCTATGATCCGCTTATGCGCGGCGTCTCTGGAAGTATAAACAGTTCCCGAGAGAAGTACTTTATCGTAAGCATGAAGTGTAGGAATCACTTTTTTTAAATCCTTTACGTCAACGGATACCGTTTTCATGATCATTCTCCTTTTTGAGCGCCGCCAAAATTCCTTCTGCCGGAGACGCGGGCGTTTTGGTACCAATCTCTTCTCTGGCTACGGTAAGCTGCTTTTGAATCGCGTCCACTTCGTTGACGACTTCCTCACTCAATCTCCGGTAGGAGGAGATCAAAGCGTTCAGCTCGCTTTGCGCCCGTTCAAACGCGTCGTTGACCTTGACCCGCTCGGAAAGAATGGTCTTTTCGATTTCGGACGCCTTCTCTACCGCTTTACCGACCACCCCGTCGGCAAGTACCTTGGCTTCGGCGACAATCTCGCCCACCGTAACCGAAAGTTCTTCACAGGAGACCTTTTTCTTTAACGTCTCCACCTCTTCCATCAGCCGTTTATTGTGCTGTTCCAAAACATTCCGTTTCATGGCAAATTCGCTGTTTTGGCTTTTTACCGCTACCATCTCCCGGGAAAGGACTTCGTATTCTAACTTGCTATCCTTTAACGCCTGGATCGTCTGGTCGCAGGTCTTTTGCAGCGCTTCAAGGCGATGAGACATCTCTTCTTTCTCCGCCGTCGCCGACGCCAACGCCGCGGAAAGCGTCTGCTTTTCCTGTTCTAACTGCTCTGTTTGCTGTTTTAGCAGTTGATTCTCCCCGGAAAGCGCGTCCATTTTTTCTTTGGTTTCTTCCTCATATTGCGAAAAGAAGCGCAAAACATCTTCCCGGTCAAATCCTCCAAAGGCCGTTTTCTTAAATTGACCGTTCCATTCCATATTCCGTCCCCCTAACTTGTCCTTTCTGTCATTATACTAAATTTCTAAAGGGTTTTCAAGCGCTTACCGGTATACCAATTCTTCCCTGGAAAACAGCTTTTCCAGCTCCTTTCGTGCCGATTGGTCCACTTTAAGTTTGGGATTTCCCGGAAGGTAGCGATACTTCTGCTCGTCGGAAAAATAAACCTTGACTTCCGTCTGTCCCGGCCTTTTCTTTACAAGCTCCAAAAGGGGCTGGATCCTCGCGTCGGTTTGAGACGGTATTTTGATAAATAAAGTCTTTACCGGCTTGCTCCGGGGAAGGGATGACGCCGCCACGATCCGGGTCACCAAAATGGAAGGGGCCTCCTCTTCTTTTACCGAAACGGTCCCCTCGATCAAAACCGGCTCTTCTTTTTTTAAGATAGACGCATAATTTTGATACACCTCGGGAAACAGCACCAGCTCCGCCGAAGCGGTCTGGTCCTCCAATGTCCCAAAGCCCATGGGCTGTCCCTTTTTGGTACGGATAGATTTTTGACTCACAATATTTCCAAATACCCGTACCGAAGCCTTGTCCCGGTTTTTGCTTCCCTCTTCCGAAACAATATCAATCAGGGGATCCACCGAATACCGCTCTAAAATATCCTCATACGCCTTTAACGGATGGGAGGAAAGATAAAATCCCAAGGTTTCATATTCGTACCGCAAAAGCTCGTTTAACGGATACTCCTCGCAGTAGGTAATCTCGGTAAGCGGCTCCTCCACCTGACCCAGAGAAAACAAATCCATCTGCCCCGCTTCCCGATTTTTCCCCGCATAAGCCGCCGCGTCCATGACCTGCTCCAGCGAAGTAAACATACTCCTTCGGTTATGGGGAAAGCAATCCAACGCGCCGCACCGAATCAGGCTTTCGATATTTTTCCGTCCGACGTCTTTCCCGTAAAGGCGCCGGCAAAGGTCGTTTAAATCCTTATACGGACCGTTTTCCTTTCGCTCCGCCACCACTGCGTCAATGGTGGAACGCCCTAACCCTTTGATGGCGAGCAAGCCAAACCGAATCCCCCCTTCTTCTACGGTAAACCGTCCCTCGCTTCGATTGACGTCGGGAGGGAGAATGAGGATATGATTATTTTTCGCCTCGGTAGCGTATTCCATCAGCTTGGATGTGTGATCCAAAACCGAGGTCAAAAGCGCCGCCAAATATTCTTTGGGGTAATGGTATTTTAAATACGCCGTCTGATAAGACACGATAGAATAGGCGGCGGCATGGGATTTGTTGAAAGCGTAGGATGCAAAGGACGCCATCTCATCGAACAGCCGATTGGCGGTATCCGCGTCCACGCCGTTTCGAACCGCTCCCGGACATTCTATCGTCCCATCTTCCTTGACCTCGCCGTAGATAAAACGGTTCCGTTCCGCTTCCATCTCCGCTTTTTTCTTTTTGGCCATCGCCCGGCGCACCAAATCCGCTCGCCCATAGGAATACCCGGCCACCCGCCGGAATACTTCCATGACCTGCTCCTGATAAATCAAACATCCATTGGTTACCTTTAAAATCGGCTCCAATAACGGCGTCAGATAGGTAATTGTCTCGGGATGCCGGCGGTTTTGGATATAGGTAGGGATGGAATCGGAGGGACCCGGCCGGTACAGGGAGGTCACCGCCGTCAGATCCTCGATGCTTTCGGGCCGGACCTGGATCAACACCTGGCGCATACCCGCCGACTCAAATTGAAACACGCCGGTGGTATCCCCTTTGGAAAACATGGAAAAAACGCCTTCATCCTCGAGAGAAATGGACTGCACCGAAAAATCGGGGATGCGTTTTCGGATTTCCTCCTCGCAATGATGGATTACCGTAAGGTTTCGTAATCCCAAAAAATCCATTTTTAACAGTCCCAATTCCTCTAATGCCGTCATGGTGTACTGGGTGACCACCGTATCATCGCTTTTGGCTAACGGCACATAATGACTCACCGGCTCAGCGGTAATGACGATCCCCGCCGCGTGCATAGACGCATGTCTCGGCATCCCCTCCACCTTTCTCGCCATATCGAGAAGCTCTTTGACCTGGGGGTCGGTTTCATATAACGTCTTTAATTCCTTGACTTCCTTTAAGGCGGTATCCACGGTAATTTTTAACCGCATAGGAATCAGCTTCGCGATTTTATCCGCCTTGGGATACGCGATCCCCAAAGCTCTGGCTACATCCCGCACCGCCGCTCTTGCCGCTAAGGTCCCGAAGGTGACGATCTGGGCAACCCGGTCCGCCCCGTACCGGCGGATCACGTAATCGATAACCTCCTGTCTGCGCTCATTACAAAAATCAATATCGAAATCCGGCATACTGATCCGCTCCGGATTTAAAAACCGCTCAAAAATCAGTCCGTAACGCATCGGGTCCACATTGGTGATCCCCATACAATACGCCGCCAAGCTTCCGGCGCCGGAACCTCTTCCCGGTCCCACCGGGATATCGTTTTGCTTGGCGTAGCGGATAAAATCGAACACGATGAGAAAATAATCCACATATCCCATCTGTACAATGGTGTCGATCTCGTACTGCAACCGGTTTACCAGCTCCTCGGTCACGGTTCCGTACCGTTTTTTCAATCCCGCCTTACAAAGGGAGAGAAAATAGGTGAGGTTGTCCTTTCCGTTGGGGGCGGTAAACTTGGGAAGCTTTAGTTCCCCGAAGGTAAAATCGAACTGACACCGGGACGCGATCTTTCCCGTTTGCTCTACCGCGTCCAAAAAGCTGGGAAACGCCGCTTTCATTTCCTCTTCGCTTTTGAGGTAAAACTCCTCGGTGGGAAATTCGAGGCTGTTTCCACCGTAAACCTGCCCTGTTTGGATACATGTGAGCACGCTTTGAGTCTTGGCGTCCTCCTTGAACAGATAATGACAATCGTTGGTGGCGACCAAAGGGATACCGGTCTCCTCGGAAAGCCGCCGAAACAAGGGCAAAATCGCAAGCTGATCCTCGATCTTGTGATTTTGGATCTCCAAAAAATAATGATCTTTTCCAAAAATTTTCCCATAAGTCAGCGCCGTTTCTTTCGCTCCGGCGTAATCCCCCGCCTTTAATTTTCTCGGGATCTCTCCCGCAAGACAGGCGGAAAGGGCGATCAGTCCCTCGTGATACCGGCTTAACAGCTCCAAATCCACCCGCGGCTTGCTGTAAAAGCCTTCAATATGCGCCTTGGAGACCATCTGGATCAGATTTTGATACCCGGTCTCGTTTTCGCATAACAAAACCAGATGGTAGGGACTGCTGTCGATCTTGTGTACCTTATCGAAACGAGTGCGGGGCGCTACATAGACTTCGCATCCAATAATGGGCTTTACCCCTTCGCTGACACAGGCCTTATAAAACTCCACGGCGCCGTACAGCACGCCGTGATCGGTAATCGCCACCGCATCCTGCCCCAGCTCCTTAACCCGCCGGGGAAGCTCTTTAATCCGGATAGCCCCATCCAACAGGCTGTATTCGGTATGAAGATGCAAATGGGTAAATCCTGCCATGGTGTTTCCTTTCCCTACTCGGTTTGCGCCGCTCCCCGCTTCGCGGCAATTTCCATAATTTTTTTCAATCTTCGGTTCACCGCCGAATAACTAATAGGCGGATTCATCATTGCCGCCAATTCCCGCAAAGAAGCGTCTTCGTTTTTCAACCGAAGCCGGGCTAACGCTTCCAGCTCTTTCCCTAAAACCGAAAGGCCCCCATGTTCTTCAAGATACCGAATACACTTCATTTGATCGGCGGCGGCAAAGGTGGTCTTTCGAAGGTTCGCCGTTTCGCAGTTCACCTGCCGGTTTAGTTGATTGCGTACTGTCCGCAGCACCTTTACGTCCATAATCTGCATGGCCGCCTTCCCCGCTCCCAGATAGGTGAGGAAATCCTCGATCTGTTCGCTGTCC
>CALXGT010000015.1 GCA_944387915.1 uncultured Clostridia bacterium | reverse complement strand
AATGAACGAATTCAGCTTAAAACAAAACTGACTCCACTTGAAAAGCGAAGTCAGTATGTTGCTTAAAACCTGATTTTACTACCATAGGGTGTTTTTGTACTGTCCGTACAAATTGGGGCAGTTCATTATTCCGAAGGGCGTTTTTTAGTTCCACATTTCCAGCAGGGCAGTGAGAAGGGTAGTCATAAGCGGAACGGTTATTACGCAGAGGATGGTGGATACCGCTACCACGTTTCCAGCATACCCTACGTTGTCATCCCGGTCGCAAATTTGGCACATCATTGGAAGATTTAACGCCACCGGCATAACAGCGACCACCGCCAAAACGCTGGCGACAAAGACGCCTTCACCGGGAAGAATCGCCGGAATCCAAAAGATAATGGCAAAAAAGGCAATTAAGGGGGCGAAGACCAGCCGGCAAAGGGAAACATAGAGAATATGTCGATCGGTAAGAACCGATTTTAATTGCATTGAGGAACAGAGGACGCCGATGGTAAACATGGAAAAAAAGCTGTTGGTGCATCCAATTCCGTCAATAATGGTTGCCGCCACAGGCGGAATGGGAATCTGGCAAAAATAGATCAAAAGGCCGATCGCTACCGAAATATTTCCCGGGTTGATAAGAATTTTTTTCCATTGGAGCTTACTCCCTTTTTGGAGGGTCCATACGCCGTAGAGCCAAATGAACACATTGAAGACCACCATGGAACTGACGATGTAGATGATGGCTTCGGTCCCGAAAATGCCGCTGATGAGGGGGATCCCGATAAAGCCGCAGTTGCTGAAGGCCAGCGCGTAACGCTCTACTCCCACCGCCGGGTGTTCCTTTCGGAAGAAAACAAAGTGACCCAAAAGGATAAAAAGGAAAATTACCAACGTTCCGGCGGCGATAGCTAAAAGAAATCCTTCGGTGACAGTCGGATCATACTCCCGATTGAGGGAATCAATAATCATAAACGGGCTGATAATGTAAATCAGGATGTTAGACAGGGATTTGCTCACAGAGGCGTCTATCAGCTTTGCTTTTACGGCTATAACGCCGGCCAGGGCATAGGCGATGAGAATAAACACCTGTTTCAATACGATAAGGGCAAGATCCATAAAAAGCGGTCCTTTCTTTTTTTACTTTAAAGAAGTGCCGGGGTAATAATGGGAGAGAATGTCCCGATAGGTCCAACCTTCGTTTAGAACGTAATTGTTGGCGCCTAATTGGCTCATGCCACAGCCATGGCCGTAGCCATTGGTGGTAATGGTAAAGGTTCCGTTTTGGTACAAAATGGTAAACGCATGGCTTTTGATCCGGTATCCCAACACCGTTTCCCGAAATTTTCTTCCGGTAATGGAGATGGCCTCTCCATTTTCGTCGGTGACGGTCATCGACAGTACGTAGCCGCCCTGGTTTACCGAAGTAAGGGTAAACCAGCTTTCCGGAGCGGAAGCGTTTAAAGTGATACCCAAAGCGGATTCCACGTAGCTTTTCATGGTGTCCGCGGAAAAGCTTACCGTATTATTTTTGTAGGTGGACGGGGGGTCGTAAGCGCTGGTTACTGAGACCAGATAAGGATAACTTCCTCCCCATGTCTCCGCCGAGGAATTGGTGACGCCGCTGCTACAGGCGTAGTAAGGGGTAAAGGCGACGCTTCCGTTATAGGTTAACATCTGCCCATACACTGCCGCTACAGCGTTTTTTACTTTTTCCGACGGCGTTTTTGAAGGGAGAGACGCATAGGAACCGCGATTGTTTTCGTATTTTATGTAGCTGTAGGCGGCAACGGCTTGCGCCTTTAAGGCTTCCTCCGTAAAAGTGGATCCCATTTCCGCTTCCACGATCATACACAATGCGGTATAGCCATCCATGGTTTGCTTGGAGCCGTTAAAAATTACATTTAGGGTATCTCCGCCGGACACGTTGTCCGAATTTTCACTGGAAGCGCTCTCGCTCGAAGAAGAAACGCTTTGGGAAGATGAGGATGGCGCGGAAGATGAAGAATGGGAGGAAGAAGAATGGGAGGAAGAGCTTTTCGGCGGATCGCTTTCCACATTCGAAGCCGGCGGCGGGGAAGAAGGACTTTGCTGTGAAGAGGACGAAGGTTTCTCGCTTACGCTGGAATCATTTTGCGAGGGTGCGGACTCCGACGAAGGGGCGCTGGAGGTATTTTGGCTGCCTTCCGAGGCGGATTCTTCTTCTACCATGGTGAGAGGCGCTTCTCCGGTTTGGATCTGTCCTTCTGTCTCCGGGTCCCAGGTAGGGGCTGGAGTTTCCCCCGATGCCGTGAGGGATTCCTCGGTTTGGTTAGAGGTCTCCAAAAAGACGGGAATGGTCTCTTCGAAGGCGGAGATGTAGTCGCCAGTGATGGTGACGACGCCAAACAGGACGCATAATCCGATAGCGCAAAGAATTTGTATCGCCTGTTTCATTTTATTCCACCACACTGACGTCCGGTCCGCTTGGCTGGGAAGGATCCACTATGGTCGGAGAGGAAGGCCCGCTTTCCGTAGATTCGGACGAGGATGGGGAAGACGGCGTACTGCTTTCAGAGGGATCTACAGAGCTGTCGCTTCCCTGGGAAGGAGTTGAGGATGGCTCACTTTCCGACGGATCCGAGGGACTTCCTTCCCCCGAAGGTTCGGAAGGTACGCTTTCCGACGATTCGAAAGAAGGTTCAGAAGAAGGTTCAGAAGAGGGCTCGCTTTCCGAAACCTCCGACGATTCCACAGAAGGCTCGCTCTCTATCGCTTCTTCCGAGGAAGACTGGGAAGATGTTTTTGGAGGATCCGGCCTTACAGTGGAAGGCTCTTCGTAAAAATCGGAGAAGTCATCCCAATCGCCAAAATATCCTTCATCGTCATTTGATGGATCGTCCTGGGATGTTTCGCTCTCTCCCGGAGCAACGAAATCGGAGCTGGTGTTGATAACGGACGCCATAGCCTGTCCAAAAGTAAAACAAAGGCCGAAAAACAAAAGACTTAGAGTTAGACTTTGGATCCAGACGGATCGTTTTAAAAAAGCAATCAAATTTTTCATAATTTCTCCCTTTAGCGAATCATTTTAAATTCGGTTTCCGCAGCCGCTTTTTCGATGAGCGGCGCAAAATCGAAAGCCATTTCCCCTTTTTCCACAGCAGAAAGAATCGGCTTGGTTTTGGGATGTTTCGGCGTAAATACGGTACAGCAGTCTTCATAGGGCAGGATAGACGTCTCGAAAGTATCGATTTTTCTCGCGATAGAGATAATCTCCGTCTTATCCATACCAATTAGGGGCCGCAAAATCAGCAGCGGAGTGGCGGCGTCGGTACAGTAAAGGGCGTCCAGCGTCTGACTGGCAACCTGGGCTAAGCTTTCGCCGGTAACCAAAGTATGAATTTTTTCCCGGGTCGCGATTTTTTCCGCTACCTTCATCATCATTCGCCGCATAATGACGGTGAACAGTTCCTCGGGGCAGTGAAGCCGGATTTGTTCTTGAATTTCCGTAAAAGGAACCCGGAAAAAAGGAATCCTTCCCGTATAGGGCGTTAATTTTTCACACAGGGTTTCTACCTTTTGCAGCGCCCGCTCACTGGTGTAGGGGGGGCTTTCAAAGTGAATCGCCGAAATGGATACTCCTCGTTTGGCCATCATATAAGCGGCCACCGGGCTGTCGATTCCGCCGGAAATGAGGAGCAAAGCCCGTCCGCTGGAGGAGACCGGCATTCCACCGGCGCCCGGGATTTGACCTGCGTGGATATAAGCGCCTTGTTCCCGGATCTCTACCCGAACCACAATGTCCGGCTGGTGGACATCCACCTTGAGCCTAGGGAAAGCGGACAAAATGGCGCCGCCTACCCGGGCGGAAATCTCCGGAGAGAGAAGGGGGAAATGCTTGTCTGCCCGTTTGGTTTCCACTTTAAAAGTCTTCGCCTCGGAAAGCTTTGGGGAAAGATAAGCGGGCGCTTCCTTACAAAGGGCATCGATGTTTTTTTCCACAACCAACGCCCGCGAAATACCGGCGATTCCGAAAATCTTTTCCACCCGGTCAATAGCTTCGTCGAAGTCGAAGATCTCCGGTTCCTTGGGTAAAACGTAGATGGTGGACTGAAGGACCTGGATGGAAAATGCTCCCAGGTCTTTCAGCCTCCATCGGATATTCTTGACTAAAATATCTTCAAAACGGTTCCGATTCAGCCCCTTTAAGGCGATCTCCCCGTTTTTGATCAAAATCAGTTCGTTCATAATTTCTCCTTCTTTTTAGCGATCCCCAATCAGGCTATTTGATCACCGCTTTGAGACGGCGGATCTCCTCTTTTAAGGTTTCGGCAAAGATGTCCAGTTCCTCGAAAGTGGTATCCTTGGAAAAGCTGATACGCAGGGCATAGCGGATCCGTTCTTTGGAAAATCCGTAAGCGCTCAGTACATGGCTTAACTCTCCTTTGGAGCAGGCGGAACCGCCGGAAATATAGATCCCCTTTTTCCCGAGGGCCTCTAAAAAGATCTGCGCCGTTCCTTTTTGACCGCTCAAGGGGACGGAAATGTTGAGTACATGGGGCGCGCACTGTACAGGGGAATTGATGATGACCTCCGGGACCTCCTGTAACCGCTCCCGAAGGTATTGGTTGCAGGCGCGGTAATGCTCCAGATACTGGTTCCCGTTTTCTTCGATCAGCTTCAACGCTTCATTGAACGCGGCAATGAGCGGCACGCTTTCGGTTCCCGGACGAACGCCTTTTTCCTGACCGCCGCCGAAAAGTAAAGGCGCCAAACGCACGCCCTTTCGAATAAACAACGCGCCGATCCCTTTGGGCGCGTAAATTTTATGGCCGCTGATCGAGACGAGATCAGCTGGGATCTTCCGCAGATCGAAAGGGATCTTGGAAAAGCCCTGAACGGCGTCCACATGGCATAAAAGCTTTGGAAATCTTTTTTTCGCCCTGGTGATGGTTTCGGCGGCGGGCAGCACCGTTCCCACTTCGTTATTGACCAACATCATCGTCAGCAAAACGGTATCCGGCGTCAGCTGGGACAAAAAGTCTTCGGGGTAAAAAAGCCCGTCTTTTCTCGGAAAGACCCGTTTGACCCGGTATCCTCGTTTTTCCAGCTGCTTGAGCGCGTTTTCCACCGAAGGATGTTCCACCGCGGAGGAAACCACCGTTTTTCCGTTTCGCGGATAGGCACCCACCGCGCCGAATAACGACAAATTGTTGCTTTCGGTGGCGCTTCCCGTAAAATAAAGCTCCTCCGGCGCACAATGCAAAAGCCGCGCCAGACGTTTTCTGGTTTCGGTGAGCAGCGCCTCCGCCTCCACACCCTTGGGGTGGAGAGAAGACGGGTTTCCGTAAGTAGTTTTCATAGCTGCGGCCGCAGCAGCGATCCCTTCGTCGCACACCTTGGTCGTGGCGCAGTTATCCAAATAAATTTCCAAAACGGAACACTCCCTTTCCGGATAAAGCGGTCTTTTGCAGTTGAAAACAGCCTTATCCTACATTATACAATAGATTGATAAAATTTAAAAGACTTTTTCCTATGGAAAAATCAGTTTTCAAAGCGAAAAGAGAAAAGCCGTTTTAAAGAGAATTTTATGAAATTCTAAAAAAACTTTTCTTTCAAAAATAAAGGAAAATCACTTCGGAAGAACGAGAAATTCGCATTGTAAAAAGAAACAATATATGCTAAAATGAAAGATAATTTTAAAAGAAAGCGAGGCACTTTTATGGAACAGCTGTTGAAAATTTTAGAGAAGAACGCGAGACTGGACGATAAAGCCATCGCCGTGATGTTGGATACAACCGAAGCAGCCGTCGCTGCGGAAATTGAAAAACTGGAAAAAGACGGAGTCATTTACGGATATCGCCCCCTCATCAATCATGATAAAATTCACGTGCCCTTTGTGGAAGCGATTATTGAGCTTCGGGTGACCCCGAGAAAGGATACCGGCTTTGAAGAGATCGCAAGAAAGGTTTCCGCTTTTGACGAGGTGGACAGCGTCTATCTGATGAGCGGCGGATACGATCTTCATGTGCGGGTTACCGGCAAGGATTTTCGGGACATTGCGTTGTTTGTCGCCCAGCGTCTAGCGCTTTTGGACGGCGTACTTTCCACCGCGACCCATTTTATCCTGACCCGGTATAAGGCGCACGGTGTGATTTTAAATGAAAACCACACCGATGAAAGGGGGAACATTTCCCTGTGATCAATTTAAGCGACAAAATTTCCAAGCGAACGGCGTCGTTAAAGCCGTCGGGGATCCGCCGTTTCTTCGATATTGCCAACGAGATGGACAATGTAATTTCTTTAGGCGTAGGCGAGCCGGATTTCAAAACTCCCTATGCCATCCGCCGCAAGGGGATCGAAAATTTAGAGGAAGGTCGGACCGGATATTCCGCTAACGCGGGTATGATGGAGCTTCGAAACGCCATCACCCGGTTTTTGCATCGAAAATATGAACTGTCTTACGATCCGGCAAAAGAGATTTTGGTGACGGTAGGCGGTTCCGAAGCCATTGACCTTGGGATCCGGGCGTTTTTGGATCCGGGAGACGAGGTGCTGATTCCTGAGCCCAGCTTTGTTTGCTATTCTCCCATCGTTACGTTGACCTCCGGGATCCCGGTGCCGATTGTCACCAAAGAGGAAGACCATTTTCGCCTCACGCCGGAAGCGTTGGAAGGGGCGATCACTGACAAAACCAAGATGCTCATTCTTCCCTATCCCAATAATCCCACCGGTGCGGTAATGAAAAAGGAGCATCTGGAAGCCATCGCCGAAGTGATTTTGCGTCACGACCTGATCGTTTTGTCCGACGAGATCTATTCCGAGCTGACCTATAACGGAAAGCATGTTTCCATCGCGTCCATTCCCGGTATGAAGGAGCGGACCATTTTGGTCAACGGTTTTTCCAAAGCTTTTTCCATGACCGGATGGCGGTTAGGATACGCGGCAGCGCCGAAAGAAGCCATCTCCCAGATGACCAAAATCCATCAGTACGCGGTGATGTGCGCGCCTACCACATCCCAGTACGCGGCCATCGAGGCGTTGGATCACTGCGACGAGAACATCGAGGAGATGCGAAACGAGTACAATATGCGTCGCCGGCTGACGGTGAACGGATTTAATGAGATCGGGCTTCATACCTTCGAGCCCGAGGGCGCGTTTTACGTTTTCCCGTCGATTCAGAGCACCGGCTTATCCTCAGAGGAATTTTGCGAAAAGCTGTTATACGCGAAACGGGTCGCGGTCGTTCCGGGAAATGCGTTTGGAGAAAGCGGGGAAGGCTTTATCCGGGTCTCCTACTCCTATTCGGTAAAGCATATTCTTGAGGCCATCAAGCGCATTGGAGAGTTCGTACAGGAGCTTAGAGAACAATAAGGAGATTTTTTTGGTTAGTGTAGTATATGCGGGTCAGTACGAGCGGGAGCTCCTTTTCCAAACGGTGGAGAAACATTTCGCACTTCTTTCGCTGGGCAGGCTGTTTTCACCGGAAATGAAGGTGGTCATCAAGCCCAATTTGCTGATGAAACGCCGTCCCGAGGAAGCGACCACCACCCATCCCCTTTTGGTGGAAGCCATTGCCGCCGCATTGAAAAAACGGGGCGTCAACCATATTACCTTGGCGGACAGCCCCGGAGGCCTTTACAGCCCTTCGCTGCTTCAGGGCATTTATAAGGCTTCGGGTATGGAAGAAGCCGCTGCCGGACAAAAGGTTTCTCTCAATACTGACGTTAGTCACCGGGATGTTGCTTGTTCGGCGGGAACGGTGTGTAAGAAATTTCCCATTATTACGCCGGTGGCGGAGGCAGATCTGGTCATTTCGGTGGTCAAGCTCAAAACCCATGGCATGGTGGGTCTTTCCGGCGGAGTGAAAAACCTGTTTGGCTGTATTCCCGGGCTTACCAAGCCCGAATACCATTGGCGTTTCCCTAAGGAAGAGGATTTTTGCCATATGCTTTTGGACCTTTGCGAGACGGTAAAGCCGGCTGTGACCTTTGTGGACGCTGTTATTTCTATGGAGGGAGACGGTCCGTCTTCAGGAACGAAAAAGGAAACGGGGATGGTTTTATGTTCCCAAAGCCCCTATGAGATGGACGAGGTATTATGCCGGGTGACGGGGATGGACCCGGAAGCCATCGGTACCGTCCGTCTCGCCAGAGAGCGGGGTCTCTTTTCGGGTGAGCCTTCCCTTTGCGGCGATCCGTTAAGGACCTTTTCCTTTGTTTTGCCCAAAAGCCGAAGAGATCTTTCGTTTTCTTCCTATATCCCGAAGCCTTTGCGGGGAGTTAGCAATCTTTTGATCCAAAAATGCCTGACATCCCATCCTTCGGTGATGAAAAAGAAATGTGTAGGATGCGGAAAATGCGCTGAAAGCTGTCCCGCCCACACCATTGAGATCCGGGACAAAAAAGCGGTGATCCATCCCAAGGGCTGTATCAAATGCTACTGTTGTCATGAGCTTTGTCCTATCCACGCCATCGAGATTCGGCGCAGTCGGCTGTTCGATTTATAGGAGGAACCATGGAGACTACCATCCTTTGGGATTTTAACGGGACTATCGTTGACGATGTTTCGCTGAATGTATGGGTGATGAACCGGATGCTGGAAAAGCGAAAGCTGCCTTTGATCCCCACCATAGAAGCGTATCGGGAAATTTTTTGCTTTCCGGTGATCGAATACTATAAAAGGGCGGGCTTCGACTTTCAAAAAGAGGACTTTTCCAGGGTCGCTTTGGAGTATATGGAACTGTACCGGGAAAAAAGCCTTGACTGTCCCGTTTATCCCAAGGCGAAGGAACTGCTTTCCTATTTTAAAACACGCGGTTACCGCCAGATCATTCTTTCCGCCGCCGAAAAAAGCTGTTTATCTGCTCAGCTTTCCCATCATCAGCTTTCATCCTTTTTCGACGCGGTGTTTGCAAAGGATGACTGTCTCGGAGAGGGAAAAGGGGATGCGACAGCTCTCTTTGAAGAGAAAAAAGGTCGCCGTTTTTTGATCGGCGACACGCTTTTAGACGCTGAGACCGCCGCCTTGCTGGACGCGACCCCTTTATTGGTGGCTTCGGGGCATCAAAGCCGCCGGGTCTTAGAGCAAAGCGGCGCTTTGGTTTTTAACGATTTGGAGGAAGTAAAAAGCCAATGGAGCAAATTGTATTAGAAGCACGGGCCAAGCTCAACCTCTCTTTGGATATCGTAGGGCGAAGGGAAGACGGCTACCATCTTTTGGAGATGGTGATGCAAAGTATTTCCCTTTCCGATCGAATCACCATCCAAAAAGCGGATACCCTTTCTCTTTCCTGTGACAAAGCGGGGATCCCTCTGGATGAAAGGAACATTGCCATCAAGGCGGCAAAGGCTTTTTTCTCCGCCTTGGGTACTTCTTTTGGTGCGAAAATCCATATGGAAAAGCGGATCCCCAGCGAAGCGGGCATGGGAGGCGGAAGCGCGGACGGCGCCGCGGTATTATACGGCTTGAACCTTTTGTACGACGCCGGTTTTTCCCTTTTAGCGCTCCAGCAAATCGGTTTGTCCGTGGGCGCTGATGTGCCCTTTTGTTTACAGGGCGGTACCGCCTTCGTTTCCGGTATCGGAGAGCAAATCAAACCGCTACCGCCTCTTTCCGACGTTTTTTTCGCCGTGGTCAAACCCAAAGAGGGGGTATCCACCAAGCTCGCCTTTTCCCGGTTTGATCATTTGTGTCATCCCTCTCATCCCAATACCCAGGCGGTGATCTCCGCCCTTTTTCGGAAGGACCTTCCCGCCTTTTGCAAAGAAACGGGAAATGTGCTGGAAGAAGCGGCGGCTCTTCCCCAGGTGGAAGAGATCAAAAAACGGCTTTTGGAGTACGGCGCTATGGGCGCATGGATGACGGGGAGCGGGTCGGCGGTGTTCGGCCTGTTTTCCAAAGAGGAAACCGCGAGGACGGCATTGCGTCATTTTTCCGAGGAATGGTATCTTTGTACCCCGAAAAATGCGGGGATCGCGGTCCTGTCATAAAAAAATCCCCGCCTCGAATCTTCGGGACGGGGATTTGTTATTTCTCTTTGGCGATTTCCTGCTGACTTAAAACTAATTTTTGGTACATTTCCGTTCCCAGACACTTTTCGGCGTAAGGGCACCATTTGGCGCATGTCAGCGCGTCGTTATAAATGGTAAAGCCGCATCGGTCGCAGGTCACTTCGGTGTCCACCGAAAACACTTCCACCGTGTTCCCACAGACGGGACAGGTTTTTTCGGTAATGGTGGGGTTTCTTAACCGGTCGGAGCCGGGGCATCCGTTATAGATCATACTTGTTCCTCCTTTAAAAGGTCGCCGCGAATGGAGAGGGTCGCGGTCACCACGGGGATTTTCTTTCCGCTTTTCTTTAACGCCTCTTTTACGGCGTACTCTAACCCGCCGCAGCAAGGCACCTCCATACGGGCGATGGTGATGCGTTCAATGTCGTTTTGGGCGAGGATCGCGGCGAGTTTTTCGCTGTAATCGACTTGATCCAGCTTGGGACATCCGATCAGGGTAATCCGGTTTTCCATAAAATCCCTATGGAAATTCCGATAGGCGTACGCGGCGCAGTCTGCCGCGATCAAAAGGCTCGCATGGTGAAAATAAGGGGCGGTCACAGGAGAAAGCTTGATCTGCGCCGGCCATTGGCGCAACGCGGAAGCAAAAGAATCGTCGAACGTTTTGGGAACACTGGAGGGGCAACCGCCTTTTACCTTTTTCTCCGCAACCGCTTTTTCGTCGTAGGGCGCCGCTTCCCGTTTTACAAAGGTAATGGCGCCGGTGGGGCAAACCGGAAGACAGTCCCCCAGCCCGTCGCAGTAATCGTCCCGCAGAAGCTTTGCTTTTCCCTCTACCATACCGATAGCGCCTTCATGGCAAGCGTTGGCGCAAAGACCGCAGCCGTTGCATTTTTCTTCATCAATATGAATAATTTTTCGAATCATATATTTCCTCCTCCTTGGGATAAACGGTGGTTGACTTACTATGAAAAGTATACTATAATGATTCTAAAAAGTATGTTGTTATAACCACGAAAAGAAGGTTTCTATGGATTATCAAAAAATTTCAAAAATGGGGCTTTTTTCCGGGATTACCCCTGAGGAAACTGGAAAGATCCTTCAATGCCTCAATGCCAAAGAAAAAACCTATCGAAAAGGGGACTGCCTTTGCAGGGCGGGGGATCTTGTAGAACATGCCGGCCTTTTGCTTACCGGCGCGCTGGAGATCCGTCAAAACGACCTTTGGGGAAACCAAAATATCCTCTCTCAGGTAGAGGTGGGAGAGCTGTTTTTGGAGGCGTACGCCTGTATTCCCAAAACGCCGTCTATGGTGGACGTTTGGGCGCTTTCTGACTGCGCCGTTTTATATTTGGATACCGGTCATATGATCCAAAGCTGTCCTACGGCCTGTTCCTTCCACACCAAGCTCATTCAAAATTTGCTTGGCGCTTTGGCGGAAAAGAATCTCCAGCTCACCAAAAAGATTGTTCACACATCCTTTAAGACGATCCGGGAGCGGGTTCTTTCCTATCTTTCTTTTGAGGCGGTACGGCAAAAGAAACGGAAGTTCTTGATCCCTTTTTCCCGTCAGCAGATGGCGGATTATCTTTCGGTGGAGCGGAGCGCTTTGTCCAAAGAGCTTGGGAAGATGCAGCGGGATGGACTGATCCGGTATCAAAAAAATATGTTCGAGATCCTTTAAAAAAGCCCGAAGCGATCGCTTCGGGCTTTTTTCCTATCGGTTCGAAAGAAATTCTTTTCGCAACGCCAGAAATTCTTCGTAAGCTTTTTTCGGTCCCGCTAAAATCGGACTCTTTTTTTGGAGAGAGAAAGGGGTCCCTTCGGTGGTGGAAATGATTCCTCCCGCTTCGGAAACGATGACCGCCGCCGCCGCGTAGTCCCATGGAAAAAGGGAAAGCTCGTAGAAAAGCCCCAATCGGGAGGCAGCCACGTAACAAAGGTCTAACGCGGAAGAGCCGCTTCTTCGCAGGTCGTTGCAGCGAAGGTAAACGGCTTTGGAGAAATCGAAGGTCTCTTCGGTCAACTCCCGGTTATACGGACATGTCCCAAATCCCACCAAGGCTTTGGATAAAGGCAAAGAGGGGTCTACCTTCAAAGGGGTTTCGTTTAGATAAGCGCCGTTTCCCTTGGACGCGTAAAACAGCTCGTCAAGATAAGGGTTATAGACCACTCCTAAGAGGAGCTCTCCTTTGGACGCCATTCCTACCGAGACACAGCTAAAATGATAGTCGGTGGAAAAATTACTGGTGCCGTCAATGGGGTCGATAAAAAAGCAATATTCCCCTTCTATGGCGTTTCGAAAATCGTTTTCCGATTCCTCGGTGACAAAAACACTTTGGGGGAGAAACGAGGAGATGGACCGGACTAAAAAATCCTGGACCGCTTCGTCATAGTGGGTCGCGATGTCCCGCCGCCCGGTTTTTTCCCGGATATCCAACTTTTCCCGGTCGGCGTTTTTTACCATCTCGCCTCCCTGGATGACAGCGGTTTTTAAATATTCAAGAATTTGTAAACAGGTTTTCGGTTCCATAAACCCTTCCTTTCCGTTATTGCGATTCCGAGTCGGTTTGTACCTGATTTTTCAGGGTATACAAAGCGTTGATCCAGTTTTGCGGCGCTTGGTGCAAAGAAAGCTCTACCGAGGTCACGGGAGCCGGCGCAGTATTTTTTTCTTCCTTCTTTCCAAACAGTGTCTGTTTGATGGAATCCAGACGGCGCCGCATCCGCATAGGGAAGCTTAGAGGCTTTGCCCGGTAAAGATGGATATTTCCTACCTTTTCTACCGAACAGGTATCGGCGAAAAAGCCTCCGATCTCCAAGGGAAAGCCCTTTTCGTCGTGGTCGACGACATGAAATTCATGGATGCCCCGGATGGTGACGGTAGAGGCATTGTTCAGTTTATTGGAGGAGTAGGCGCCCAAAATATCCCCCTGTTCCGAAAGGGATGTGATGTCGTGGTGCCAATAGGTAATGTTTTTCGGATCCACCTTGAGATGGATGGAATCCTCGTCCCGGCTTAATCCCAAAGGATTGTAGTTTTTGGCTTCGATTTCCAGATCGTAAAAGTTTTGGCGAATTTCCACCGTCCCGCAGCGCAGGTATCCGTCGTCGGTATCCTTATAATGGATATGGTACCAAAGGCCGTTTAAGTAACAGCTTTTGTTTTTTTTCTTCCAGCTGTAGCAGTATTCCCATTTTACCAGAAAATAGATGAGTAAGTACCCTAAGCCGTAAAGAAGGATCTCGATAGCGGCGTCTACCACGTCCTTGCTGAAGGCGATCCAAAATAAGCTGTTTTCATTATAAGGAAACCACCGATTAAACAGCGCCTCCAAAAAATTATCGTCGGCGAAGGTCAACACAACCTCCAAAAGGGTAACGAAAATAGCCGCGGCCCGAAAATGAATGCTTTTATAAACTTCTAAGGTCGGGTTTTTAATTTTGTCATCCATATTTTCTCCTTTACCGCTTTACAAAGGTTCGCTTTGAAAAAACACCGGGGATCAAATTTTCCACAACTAAATTTTGGTAAGTCTCTTCGACAAACTGATAGAAATTGCTTTCAATATGGGTATCCGAACCGATGGTAACCTTCTTTCCGCCCAGTTTCCGGTAAAGAAGATACTTTTCTTCCTTTGGAAAAGGGCCTTCTTTGGTCCGGCGAATTCCCGAGGTGTTGATTTCCAAAGCAATGTCCTTACGGATCATCACTTTGAAAATATCTTCGATTTCCGACGCCTGATAGAGATCCTCTCCGATTCCCCGTCGGATGTGGTCAAAATGAGCCACCGAATCCATGTGGCCAAAGGAAACCATGGAAAAAAGCTCTTGATAGTAACGTTTTGCGTAGTATGTTTTTTGATCCGGCAACAGCTGCTTTAACGCCACAGACCGGCCGTCAATAAAGTGGATAGCGCCGATAATATACCCAAAACCCATTTTTTCCACCGCAAAAAATTCCTTTTGGTATCGATGGGGCTCGGCAAATTCCAATCCTTTTACGATTTGAATTCGGTCGCCATACCGTAGATTCAGCCGGGAAACTTCTTCGGAAAACGCTCTTTCCATTGTGAGAAAGTCATCAAAGGATTGGGTGCAAAGGTCTAAATGCTCGGTAAAAGAAAGAAAAGTCAATCCTTTTTGCAGTGCCAAGAGAACTAAATCCTCCGCTTTCACCTTTCCGTCGAAGGAAAAGGTGGAATGAACGTGGGTGTCAGCGCGGTACACGGGAAAGCCTCCTCTCTTTTCCCTTATTCTATCATTCTTTTTTTTCTTTTACAAGCCAAAAAGGAAAAAACGCGAAGGAAAACCTTCGCGCCTTTTCTTTTCTTGTTTTATTCAGCCTCGGACGCTTCTGTTCCTTCCGGTTCGGGGAAGGTGATCTGAAGTTCCTCGGAGAGAAGATCAAATCGCTGTTCATATTCCTCGAGCGTGCTGTTAACCGCGTTCCATCTTTCCTCTTCCGCTTCTTTGATGTCATTTACGGTGGATAGATAAAGGCTGAACACCAGCGTCAATACACAGCAGTAAATGGTTAAAACCGTGGTCACCGGGTTAAAGTAGCCTTTCTTTTGCGGCTCCTCGCCAATCAGGGCGATAAACCCGGTGTGGGCCAATGCCTTTTTCAAAGCGAAGAACAAAGGAACGGAAATGACTACCGCCGCCACGGCGTTGACAGAGGAAGTGGCGATTTTGGGAAGAACGGCGGCAAAAGCAACCTCGTGGGTGGTGCCCACCAATCGGAGGGCCACATACGATTTAAAAAGGTAGAGCACAATGTAGACGATCTGCCCCACTACGCCGGCAAGAACTACATTGATGGTTTTCGCTTTTCCATTTTGGAGCAGCCGTCTATTTAACCATCCGGCAACAAAGCCCATGGCAAATTTGGAGCAAAAGGTATAGGGGGAAGAAATGATGTAGATGGGGTCAAACAGGTCGTAAAGAGCCGCGCCGATTCCCGAGGAAAGGCCTCCCACGGCGGGACCAAACAAAAGTCCGGCAAGCAGGCACATAGAGTTTCCTAAATGGACCCGGGTCACATCGCCGATGGAAACGGGAATTTTAAATTGAAGATAATTTCCCACAAAGACCAGAGCGGCCATCAATCCTACGGAAACCAGTTTCAAAAGGCGTTTATGGTCGGAAGTTAATTGGGTTTGGGTCATAATAATCAGTCCTTTCAAAATGGCGGATCCATCCAGAAAGCCTATAAAAGCTCGTAGCGGTCAAAGTTTTGAGGCTCCAAAAGCCACGAAAGGCAGGACTCCAACATTACACCGTGGCGGGGATCGGTTCCATAGCTGAACGTTGTTCGGATGGCGATCTCCAAAAACCGGGTGGCGCGTTCCATCGCTATCGGAAGACTGTCTCCGCTGAGGAGAGCCCCCACTAAGATGGCGGCGAAAATATCTCCTGTTCCCGGGTAGGAAACCGGGACATACCGGCAATCTACCCGCCAATATTGTCCCCGGACCGCGTCATAACCTAAATTTGTCAGCGTTCCGTCGGAAAGCTCCACGCCGGTAATGACGATTTGCGTCGGTCCCAGCTCGGAAAGCTTCGCCAAAATCTTTTTGGCTTCAAATTGGCGAAGAGGGGAAGAGGGATAAGGTTCTCCTAACAGGATACAGGCCTCCGTCAGGTTCGGAGTAATTACATCCGCCGCTTTGACCAGTTTGACCATCTGCTCGCACATTTCCTTTGAATAGGTCTTGTAAGGCTTTCCATGATCTCCCATAACCGGATCTACCACCGCCAAGGCGTCTTTCCATTGGGAAAAATACGCGAGGCAATGATCGATTTGTTCAGTGGAGCCTAAAAAGCCGCTGTAAACCGCCTCAAAGTCCAAATTTAACCTTCGGTAATGCTCCAAAGTGGGGAGCATTTCCTCGGTGAGATCCCGGAATACGACGTCGCCAAGTCCTCCCGTGTGGGTGGACAATACCGCCGTCACTACCGGACATACCTGGACCTTCATCGCCGACATAACGGGAAGAATGACAGTCAGGGAGCAGCGTCCAAAACCGGACAGATCATGAATGGCCAAAACCCGCGGTGGGCGTTTAAGCATAGTTGACAACCCTTTCTGAACAGATACCGTCGGTATCTGCTTTTATTGTAAGATTTTAAAAGGAAAAATGCAAAAGGCGTTTTTCAGAGAAAAAAAGGTTCCTTTTGCCTTTTTGTTCAAAGGTATTATAACGGAATTTTTGTTTTTTAGCAATTGCCACAGCCTTGAAAGATCTTTTTTTTCTCTCATATTTTCAGAATTGGAAATATAAATAAAATTAAAGTAAGAGAAAGAAAAAAAACCGTCTTTTTGCTAAAACTTTACTTTGCTTTTTGAGGAAAGCGGGGAAATACTATGAAAAAGGAGGTGACAAAAATGGAGAAAAAATATGGTTATTTTTTAGGGGTTCTCGCCTTTTTAATTTTTGGTGCTTTCGCCGCTTCCATAGGGCGGGCATGTGTTCGGAAAAAGAAGATTGAAGGAATGACGAAGGCGGCTAACGAAGTCATTGCGGGAATATCCCGAGCGGTGAGTTACCTTTGCTAATTCGTTAGTTTCTCTTTACAAATAAATCCGGTTCGTGGTACAATGGCCTTGTTGTGAAATCATCGGAGGCTTTGTTCATGAAACATATTTTTGTGGTCAATCCTGTCGCAGGAAACGGAAAAAGTACGACGGCGTTTCTCCCCCGGTTAAAGACATTTTTGCAGGAAAAAGGATTGGCGCCGGAAATTTATCTCACAAAGGGAAAACAAGATGCCTATCGATTTACGAAAGAGTGTTGCCAGAAAAAAGGCGACGAGCCTTTGCGGTTTTATTCGGTGGGAGGCGACGGAACGCTCAATGAGGTAGTTAACGGTGCGTACGGGGTTCAGGACGTCAGCGTGGCGCCGCTCCCTTATGGAAGCGGAAATGATTTTTTTGCGCATCTGCAACGAAAAAGACGTTCTCTTTCCCAGGGGGACGGAGAAGTTGTGCGGGCGGATTTGCTTTGCATCAACGGGCGGTATTGTGTCAATGCCTGCAATGTGGGATTCGACGCGAATGTGGTTTACAATGTGGATGCGGTAAAAAGGCTTTTTCATTTGAAGGGTCATGCCGCTTATTTTGCGTCGGTTTTGTATTCCCTGTTCAATCCGTTGGGAAACCGCTTTTCCTATGAAATCGACGGGAAGGCGTTTCCGCCTCAAGATTGCCTGTTGATGGCATGCTGTAACGGTTCTCAATATGGAGGCGGCTTTTTAAGCGCGCCGTTAGCGGAAGTGTCCGATGGCAAAATGGATGTTTGTCCGGTAAAAAAGGTGTCACGGTTTCAAATTATGGCGCTGGTCAAGGCGTATCGGGACGGCAAGCATATCTTAGATCCGAAATTGAAACGGTTTGTCAACTACTATCAATGTAAGCACGTTTTGATCCGCAGTGAAAAGCCTTTTCGGTATTGTGTGGATGGGGAATGCTACCGAACTAACGTTTTAGACGCAAGGGTGATCCCAAAATCTATGGATTTTTATTTGCCGCCGGCAAAGGATAGGGACTTCTTAGAGGAGAAATGACATGAAACTTTGTATTTTTGACTTGGATGGAACGTTGATAAATTCTCTTGAGGATTTGGGAGAGACAGTCAATCAGATCCTCGCCGAAGAAGGTCTGTTACCCCATACCATGGAAGCCTATCGGTATTTTGTGGGCGACGGCGTTTTCCTTTTGCTCCAAAGGGCCTTTCCCGAGAATCGAAGGGACAAGGAAACATTGGATCGGGCGAAGGAACGGTTTGATCTTTTGTACGCGGAAAATTGCTTTCATCATACCGCGCCGTATCCCGGCATTTTAAAGCTGTTGGAAACGCTGAAAGAGCGGGGAAAGAAAATTGCCGTTTTGTCCAATAAGCCGGATGACTTTGCGAGAAAGATGGTTCATCATTTCTTTCCTGCGGATCTTTTCGATGTCATTTTAGGCCAGACCCCGGGAATTGAAAAGAAACCTTCTCCCGAGGGGGTAGATCGGATTCGAGCCACGCTCGGGGTAAACCGGGAGGAAACGGTGCTGATTGGGGATTCCAATGTGGATGTGTTTACCGCGAAAAACGCGGGGATTTCCTCGGTGGGGGTCACCTACGGCTTCCGGGGCAGAGAAGAACTGGCGGCGGCCGGCGCGGATTTTCTTGCCGATTCGGCAGAGGCATGCGGACAAATATTACTAAATTGTAAATAAAAAGGAAAAAAGAGGAAAAATGAAACAAGGCGTCTTTTTTCTGACACTTAATAAATAGCCTGTTGGGCAATAAGTTTTAGGAGAGTTCAGAATGAAAAAATGGATTGCATTGTTGTTGGCTGGATTGATGACAGTCACGGGGTTAGCGGCTTGTAACGGAAATAGTACGGGCGGAAGTGGGAAAAACCCCACCACCGCGGAGATTGTAGAAGCGATTGACGCGGCGTTTGTAGAAAAATACCCGGATTTAGGCCTTACCGGCGCCATCAATAATATGCCCATGGAAGTGGATGACACCACCTTGGAAGAGAAGTTCGGCTTGTCTACTGAGGACGTGGTGGATTACACCGGGTCTATTGCCGGTATGATGACCAACTGTGATATGCTTTTGGTAGTGAAAGCAGCGGAAGGAAAGATCGATACGGTAAAAGCGGCGTTGGAAACGGCGATAGAAAATCAAAAGGCCGCTTTTGAAAGCTACCCCGTTATGGGCAACGATCTTCGCCTGGACGCGGCCAAGGTAGTCGTAAGCGGCGACTATGCTGCTCTTTTGATGGTGGGCATTGCAAACGATGATACCACCAGTATGGAGCCGGATGTGGAGATGGCGGAAAAAGCCTTCCTCGACGCGGTAGAATAAAACCAGTGGACGGCGGCCTGTTTCCCCTGCCTACGGGCAATCTGGAAGCGGACCGCCGATTTTCTTAAAGGAGGAAAAAACCTTGGTATTCAGCAGCATACTATTTCTGTTTCGCTTTTTCCCCATCGCTTTTCTCGTGTATTACCTGGTCCCCGCCAAACTGAAAAATTTGGCTTTGCTCATTTTGAGCTTGTTCTTTTACGGGTGGGGCGAGGTCAAATATCTTCCCATTATGTTCGCGTCCATGGTTATCGACTATTGCTGCGGACAGGGGATCAAACGACTGGGGAAGACTCAGGGAAGAAAGCGGCTGTTTTTGGTTCTTTCTGTTGTCCTTAACTTAGGGCTTTTGTTCTTCTTTAAATACACCAATTTTTTCGTGGATCTGTTAAACAGCCTCGGGGCGTCCATTCCGGAGTTAAACATCACCCTTCCTTTGGGGATCAGTTTTTATACCTTCCAGACGATGAGCTATACCATCGACGTCTATCGGGGGAAGGTAGAGGCGGAGGACAATTTTATTACTTTCGGCGCCTTTGTGGTGCTGTTCCCCCAGCTCATTGCCGGTCCTATCGTCACTTACCGGAGCATTGCCTCTGAGTTAAAAGAGCGGCGGATCACAAGAGAAGGCTTGGAGGACGGCGTTCGGTACCTGATTATGGGATTGGCTTCCAAGGTATTGATCGCCAACAACGTAGGGGCGCTATGGAGCGAGGTTTCGGCGTTTGAATCCATTTCTACGCCCCTCGCCTGGATCGGGGCGCTCGCGTACTCCCTTCAAATCTATTTCGATTTCAGTGGGTATTCTCTCATGGCGATCGGTATGGGAAAGATGATGGGCTTTACCTTTCCGAAAAACTTCGATTTTCCCTATATTTCCAAAAGCATTACCGAGTTTTGGCGGCGTTGGCATATGACGTTAGGAAGCTGGTTTCGGGATTATTTGTACATTCCCCTCGGGGGAAATCGGGTAAGTCCGGGGCGGCAATACTTTAATCTGTTTGTCGTTTGGTTTTGCACCGGATTCTGGCATGGCGCCAACTGGAACTTCATTATCTGGGGACTGTATTTTTTGGTCCTTTTGATTTTGGAGAAACGGTTTTACCTAAAAAAGCTGGAACAGTCCAAAGTGATCTCCCATATTTACCTCATCTTTTTTGTTATGGTGAGCTGGGTGATCTTCGCCCTGACCGATTTTTCCGCTATGGGAAATTATTTTGTGACCCTGTTTGCATTCCGGGGCGGAAACGATTGGATCTATTACCTTAGAAATTACGGCGTGGTGCTGCTGCTTGGAATCTTTTTCTCGACGCCGTTAATTAAAATTTGGTACGAGCGATTTTTGAGCCGCCATCAGATTCTAAAAACCGTGCTGTTGTCGGCGATTTTTCTCGTTTCGGTGGCGTATCTGGTGGACGCTACCTATAATCCCTTTTTGTATTCCCGCTTTTAGGAGGAAGCATTATGAAAAAGAAACGCAACCAAAAAATGTTTCCGCTGACTGCCGTAGTAGTGATGGGTTTTCTCTTTGTTTTTTCTCTGGCGGATGCGTTATACCCGGATAAAGCGCGTTCCGAGCTGGAAAATCGCCCGTTGGCTCAGTCGCCGACCTTTACGGTGGATCGGCTGGTGAGCGGGAAATACACCTTAGATTACGAGGAATATATCAACGATCAATTTTTAGGAAGAGATTTTTGGATTGACGTAAAGGCGAAAAGCGAAGGACTGCTTCTCAAAGTGGAAAACAATGACGTGATCTACGGGAAAAGCGGCCGCCTTTACGGAAAATATCTCAACGTGCCCGATGCGCAGCTTGAGAAAAATATCGACCATCTGCTTACCTTTTTTTCTTCTTATGGCGGCGAAAAGACGTTGGGGATCATTCCCAACGCGTATGCCCTGATGAAAGACGATCTCCCTTTGGGATTGAATCAGGTAGATCAGCAGGCAGGGATTCAATCCATTTATCAGGCGGTGGAGGAGAAAGGGATTGACTGTACCCTTTTGGATATTTACGGCGCGTTTTCGAAAGCCGAAGATCCGGGCGCTTTGTATTACCGCACCGACCATCACTGGACCATCGACGGCGCGGTGACTTTCTTAGAGGAATACTGTCGGGAAAAGGGATTTTCCATGCCGGATTTGACGCCTTATAAACGGGTAGAGGTGGAAGGATTTTACGGGACCTATTTTAGCAAGTCTAAAAACACCTCGGTAGAACCGGACGTGTTGAGCTATTATGATATTCCGTTAAGCGAGGTCATTATCGGCGGAGAAGAGAAAGAAAGCTGGTTAGACGCTTCCGCGCTGGAAACGAGAGATAAGTACGGCGCCTTCCTTTACGGGAACCAGGGCCTTTCCATTTTGAAAGCGGAAAATGCCGATTCAGAGAATCCATCCCGCCTTTTGGTGATTAAAGATTCTTATTCCAATTGTCTCGCTCCGTTATTCACCTTGCTTTATGACGAGGTGTATCTGGTGGACCTTCGTTCCATGCCCACGGGTTTTCAGGAGCTGTTGTCCACCACTGAATTTGACGATGTGCTCTTTTTGTACAACTACAAAAACTTCGCGTCCGACACCAATTTTTACCGGTTAAGCTACTAAGGAGGGACCGTCTTGGAGTACCAGGATATCAACGCCGCTACTGTGGACCGTTGGGTCGAGGAAGGTTGGGAATGGGGAAAACCTATCGACCACGAAACCTTTTTAATGGCGAAGGCGGGACAGTGGAATGTGCTGCTGACCCCCACCAAGCCGGTACCGCACACCTGGTTTGGCGAACTAAAGGGAAAACGGGTTTTGGGGCTCGCCTCCGGCGGAGGACAGCAAATGCCTGTGTTCGCCGCTTTGGGGGCGGATTGTACGGTGTTGGATTACTCTGTCAAACAGCTGCAAAGTGAAGAGATGGTGGCGAGCAGAGAAGGCTACAAGATCGAAATTCTCCGGGGGGATATGAGTAAGCCCCTTCCGTTTGCCGATGAAAGCTTCGATTTGATTTTCCATCCGGTGTCCAACTGTTATGTCAAAGAGGTGCGGCCTATTTTCCGGGAGTGCTTTCGGATATTGAAGTCGGGCGGGGTTTTGCTTTCCGGGTTGGATAACGGGATCAATTACTTTTTCGATGAATCGGAGGACCGGATCGTCTATACTTTGCCTTTCGATCCCTTGAGCGATCCGGCGCTTTTTGAGCAATCTCAAAAAAACGGGGACGGGATCCAATTTTCCCATACCTTCGAAGAACAGATCGGCGGACAGCTGGAAGCGGGATTTGTCCTTACGGATGTTTATGAGGACACCAATGGAGTGGGAAATCTTCACGATCACAATGTCCCCACCTTTTGGGCGACCCGGGCGGTTAAGAGATAACGCTTCCATTTTTCCTTTATTTTTTCTCCGGAAACGCCGATTTTTGTAGCTTTTAGAATATTTTTGTTTTTTTGGAAAAGACTGTTGACAAGCTGTTTAAAATTTGATATAATAGTCAAGCGCTGGAAAAATCCAGCGCAATAGCGAGCCACTAGCTCAGTTGGCAGAGCATTTGACTTTTAATCAAAGGGTCCGGAGTTCGAATCTCCGGTGGCTCACCAGGAAAAATCCCAAAGTCGTACGACTTTGGGATTTTTTGTATACCGAAAACCACGCGATAGTCGCGTGGTTCAAAAGAGCTTAAGCGATAAAGCAGACAAAAAACTCCTAATGTGTTAAATTAAGAGCGTGACCTGCCAGTTACGCTAAAGAAACACATTAGGAGGACATTAAAATGCCAGAGCAGAATAATGCCATAAACAGTCTAGCACACACAAAATGGAATTGCAAATATCATATTGTATTTGCACCGAAGTATCGCCGGAAAGTGATTTACAAGGCATTACGCAAGGATATCATCGAAATCTTTAAAAAGCTGTGCAAGGAGATGAAAGTAGAGATCATCGAGGGAGAGGCATGTCCGGATCATATTCATATTTTAGTGAGTATCCCGCCGTACATGAGTATAGCACAGTTCGTGGGGACGCTCAAGAGTAAAAGTGCATTGATGATTTTCGATAGACACGCAAATCTGAAATACAAATATGGAAG
>CALXGT010000014.1 GCA_944387915.1 uncultured Clostridia bacterium | reverse complement strand
AGACCCGTTTACGGGTAGCAAGTAATCCTATGCGTGGCTGGCAGGCCAATAAAAAACGCACTTGTGCGTTGCCTGTAATATTAGGGCTATGCCCGAAACGGAAATACCCCCCGCTTCGCGGGGGGATATTTATTGCGTATTTTTTGTTAAAATAGAGAAATTTCGTAATTATTTATATAATTTATTACAAAATAAATTATTTTTTATTGACTTTTAATCATCCCCTGCTTACAATAAAATTAGTATATTAGTTTTTGGGGGTGAATGGATGGCAAGGTTATTGAAAACGGAACTGCGCGATGTATTTGGCCAATGGCCTTTTTATCTGGTGCTGGTACTGTCCGGGATCGCTTTTGGACTCAAAGACCCGGAAATCGCCCAGCAGATGGATTTGGTCGCAGCCCAGGGAACCGGCCATATCGCGGGGGAGATCGGGGTTTGCTTTATGCTGATGATGCAGTCGTTTCAGCCCGTTACGCACTGGGTCGGAATGATCTTAGTGGTGATGATGATCCTTCCGCTTTTTAAAAACCGGGCGATCAATTCCTACCTTTACTTAGGCTACAGCAGAAGTGAGATCTTCTTCGCAAAATGGATCGCCTTTTATCTTGCGGCAACCATCCTCTTTTCTTTGAATCTCCCGATTACCGCTTACAGTTATTTTGGTTCCCTTTTTGAACAGTTTGCGTCCATGGAAAAGCTGGTGCTTTGGGGCTTGCTTTACCAGTGGTTTGTATCGGTTCTTGTGAGCCTTTCGGTGACCAGCGTTTTGTATCTTGTCGCTTTTCTGGCAAGGGATTTTTTCAAAGGATTGATAGGCGTAGCGGTGCTGGCCATATTCTATCATTTTCTGGCGGATAACGGAGAGGATATTTTATCCTCCTCCGGAGACGGATTTTTAGATACCCTTCTTTCGTTTACCCCTACCTTCCTTTACCGGTCTTTGTGCTGGCTTCCCAAAGGAGACGGCTCATCCACGTTAGCGGATTGCTTCGCGGGTAGCATAGAAGCGCTGATCGTGTCCTGTTTTCTCATTATTATCACCACAGGGATCGCTTTTTTCCATTTTCAAATGTCGGATTTTCGATAAACGAAGACTTATGATACATAAGGAGAAACCATATGGATGTTTTTACCTGTACCCAGTTATCCAAACGCTACCAAAAAGTAGAGGCGCTCCAAGAAGTGACCCTGCGGTTGGAGCAGGGAAAGATTTACGGATTGATCGGCAATAACGGCGCCGGCAAAACCACTTTAATGAAAATCATGATGGGGTTAGTCAAACCAAGCGGCGGCAGCTTTACCCTGTTTGGAGAGACATCGCCCAAAGGGATCCGCCTTGCCAGAAGACGGATCGGTACTCTGATCGAACTGCCCATTCTCATAGATACCTTGAGCGGATACCAAAATGTGGAGCGGATCCGCATCCTGCTCGGGATCAAAGAGAAAGAGGAGACGAAACGGGTGCTGTCGATCGTGGGCTTGGAAGGCGCGGCCCGCCGTATGGCAATCAACTATTCTCTGGGAATGAAACAGCGCCTGGGGATCGCCATGGCTTTGCTGGGGAATCCGGAGTTTTTGGTTTTGGATGAACCCATCAACGGATTGGATCCCAGCGGCATACGGGAAATGGAACAGCTGTTTACCCAATTAAACCGGGAGGAAAAAACGACCATTTTGATTTCCAGTCATCATCTTTCTCAGCTTCAACAGATGGCGACCGATTACATCTTTCTTCATCACGGCAAGGTCGTGGAAGAAATTGACAGTTTGGCATTGCATCGCCGCTGTCAAAGCTCCATTCTCCTATCTACGGCGGACAACCGTAGGGCGTATGCGCTTTTGAAGCAAGCGCTGCCGGAGGTGGAGATCAAAAAGGAGGAGGACAAAATTACTCTGTATCAATATGACAACAAGCAAAAAATATATGGGATTTTAGCAGTCAATCAGATCCCGGTGTTAAATCTGGAAACCGTAGGGCAATCGTTAGAGGAGTATTTCGAGCAGATGGTAAAGGAGGCGGCGAAATGACCGGCCGGTTGCTGTATGTGGAGCTGAAAAGCCTGTGGACCAATCCGCTGTTCTATCTTTTCCTGGTTGCGCTGGTGGTTATGGGGTTGATTTTTGAACGGAGCTACTACCTGATCACGCAGGAGGAGCATGCGGATATGCTGGATCACTTGCAGGTGGAAATGCCCGAAACCCCCTATCCGGATCATTTTCAGACGTATGATATCAGGGAATACCGTTTTTACCGTTCTGTTACTGAGGATGGGATCTTTTTAATCCTTCCGCTGGCCGCCGTGTTCATTTTTACCCGAAATTACGAGACCAGAGGCTTTTCCCAGCTTGTGTTATTGGGATACGGGAAAACAGGCATCTTTTTTAGTAAGCTGTTTGTCTACTACCTTGCGGTGGCTGTGATGTCTTTTGTAGCACCGCTGACGATCTGGATCCGTTACGACGTTTTCCCCTACATTTCCTCAGGGGGAAAAGAGCTGCTGTTTCCATTGTTCCTGCGCCTTTTGATGACGCTGCTCCTAAGCGCAGAGTATATTTTTATCGGCAGCTTTTTTACCAAGACCAGATCCTCGCTGATCGCTATGCTGGCGGCGTTTTTTGTCCTAAACACCAATATCATTTCTACCTTATTTCCCGCCGCTACAGCAGGATTAGGACGGTTAAGGATAAAAGGGTGCCTTTCCGGACTCACTCGAGGGCAGGTGGGTTACGAAGATTGTATTCCTGCTATGATAATAAGCATTAGTATGATCCTTCTTCTATCCTTACTTTCCTACCTGATTTTCCGGCGAAAGGAATTAAGATAAAGGAACATATTTTAACGAAAGCGGCCTTCGCCGCTTTTTCTTTTTGCTAAAATGGATAGAAGACCAGTTTATCCTATCGCTTTTCCCGGAAAGCGAAAGTGATAGGTGGAAAATAATTTTTACAAATTTTCGATTTGCTGTGACTGTTTGAGGATCTGTTTCGTTGATATAGGTGAAAGCTTTCATAAAGAATGTAAGGAGGTGTGCCGGATGTGGGAAGGAGCGTTTTCCCAGCAGCAGATTTACCGGCTGTTAGAGGAAGATCCCGAACAGGGGATCTATGCGCTGCAATCGCAGTACGGCAAAATGATCTTTCGGATCGTATCCCGGATCCTGCCGGAATATCCCGAAGACGCGGAGGAAGTGGCGGCGGATGTGCTGGTCACTACCTGGCAGCAGGTATCCCTTTTATCCGAGAGCCATAAGCCCCTCGGCGCGTGGCTGACGGTGACCGCTCGAAATCGCGCCATCGACCGGCGGCGCCTGCTTTCCAGAAAACAGATCCTTCCCCTCAATGAGGAAGTGGATTTTCTGGTGGAGACGATTTCTTCCGATGGGGAAGACCTCATTGGGGCGTTGGTGGCCCAGATGACGCAACCGGACCGGGAGGTCTTTCTTCGGCGGTACTATCGCTTAGAGACCGCCAAAGAAATCGGGGAGGCAATAGGAATGCGGACACATACGGTCAATGTTCGTTTGGCGAGAGGACGAAAAAAACTCAAAGACGAATATCTGAAACAAATGGGAAAGGAGTGCAGGCGTTATGAAAAACAGCACGGAGTATCCTGAACTGATGTGGGAACTGCATCAGCTGGTGCAAAAAGATCTCGAGACCGGCGGATCTCTTTCTCCCGATCAAAATGACCGGATCTGTCAGATGGCGCTGTGTAAGATGGGGGCGGATCCCAAAACGGCGTCGGTACAAGGTAACATACAAGGGGCGAAGAATATGGAATCTAAGAGAAAGCAAAAGGGCGCGCTGCGCCGGACGGTACGAGTTGGATTGATCGCGGCGGCGCTGTTTTGCGCCAGCGCGATGACAGTTTACGCAGTGGGTCCGGATCTGATCCAAATGATTAGCGAAAAGATCGGATTTTTCCAGGATGCGCCATCGAAAGAGGATGTGAACGATCCTTTAAGCGCGCCCAGAGGGGATTACGGCGAGACGAAGCAGGCGTTGGAGGGATTTAACGCGCCGGTGGGACAGAGCGTCACCAGTAACGGCGTTACCGTTACGCTGGACAATATTTCCATGGATGTTTCCAGCATGGATATTTTCCTTACCATTTCCGGCGAAGAAGCGATGCAAGCCATCGAAGAGATAGACGATTACGGTCCCCTTTGGAATCGGTTTTTCGGTACCGGTCCCAATTTTTACTGGGCAAAAATCAACGGCAAGGAAATTGCGCAGGCGGATGTGGAAGACTGGTATCTGGATGAAGAGGGCAATTTGAAGCTTTGGCGGCACTATCTTTTGACCGAGATGCCGGAGGGCGAAGAGATCACGGTAGAGCTCAATGAGACAGAATGCGCCCTTGGGAAAGCGGGAGAATGGTGCTTTACCGTAACTTTGGACGGCGATTCGGTGCGCGCGGGCGGAAAGGTTGGGGAACCGGGGACCTATTTTATGCCGGAAGCTGTTTATCCGAATTATGATGGATTTGGCTCTACGCTGACCTTAAACAAAGACCTGGGACTGGGATACCTCGCTTTTGGGCCAAAAGGCGGCGTGATCAAGACCCATGTAACCGAGAAAAAGCTGACCGACGCTGATGGAAGCGATGTCTATGCCTATGAGGGGCTGGACGCCGACATGCTGTATATCGTGGACAACACGGGGAAAGAGCTTTATTCCTCTCGCGCTGCCTTCATCAGTGGAGAAGCCTTGAATTTGACTGCTCCCGACCCGTCGGCCACCTCGCTGACGCTGACACCGATGCGGTATCGCTATGCGAATGAAGACGGTTCTACCTCGAAAACTCGCACCATCACTACCGAAGAACTCAAAAACGGCGCCAGGGTACCCACCAGCCAGTATGGCGGCTATACGGTGGAAAATTTTACCATCCATAACGGCGTCATCTCATACGATCTGGTCCCTTATGGCTGGAATTCCGGAAGCTATAGTGAGATTTTAAGACCCCAGGATGATGGGAAGATCAGTATGGTGGCGGAGGAAGCGACGAATTTACAGGATGGCGGAACCGCTACGCTGCTTCACTCCGCACTTTTATCCTCGACGATCGATCCCCAGGCTGGTGTCACCAGCGTTCGTCACGACTATTATGCTGCCAGCGACGAGGAGCTTCAAAGCATCACCGAATGGAAATATGAGTATTTTGACGTGGAAATGGATACTGAGCACGCCATTACGGTAGCGTTAGAGGATGTCAAATAACAAGGAAAAACGGTCGGAATCTTCCGACCGTTTTTCCTTATTTTCTAAACTTGTCGCAAAGGCTTTGAATCTGGGACGCGAAGGATTCCAAATCTTTGTTGGCGCCATGCTTGTAGCTTCGGGCGATATCCAAAAGTTCCTCCGCAAAATCCATAAGCCGCTTGTAAAGGCGGTCGGATTTGGAGCTTGCGGCTTCTTTTTTCTTTTGGATGGCGGTAGGAGGAGCCTCATAAAGGAATTGGTTGGCTCGAAGGTCAAACTCGGAGCCGCTATAGGGAGCGACGGCGTCGTATCCTTTTTCGATTAACAGCTTTTGGAACGTTTCACAAGCGTCCGGATCGCCATGGACCAAAAAGACTTTTTTGGGCTTTTCCTTCAATGCGGAAATCCACTGGTACAGACCTTTCTGATCGGCGTGCCCGCTGATCCCCTCGATTTGCTCGATATGGGCATGAATCTCGATGGTTTCGCCAAACAGTTTTACCGTTTTGGCTCCTTCCAGAATGCGGCGGCCAATGGTTCCCTCCGACTGATATCCGACGAAAAGAATGGTGGAATCTTCCCGCCAGAGGTTATGCTTTAGATGGTGGCGGATCCGGCCCGCCTCGCACATACCGGAGGCGGAAATGATGACTTTCGGCCGTTTATCAAAGTTGATGGCCTTGGATTCATCGCTGGTTACTGCTGTTTTCAGCCCCGGGAAGGAAATGGGGTTAATTCCCTGGCGGACCAGCGCCAAAGATTCCTCATCAAAGCAGGCCTCTTCGTTGCGATAAAACACCTGGGTGGCTTCGATTGCCAACGGGCTGTCCACGTACACCTCAAAATTCGGGTAGGTGGTGACCAGGTGATTTTGCTTAATGGAGCGAATAAAATAAAGCATTTCCTGGGTGCGTCCTACGGCGAACGCGGGAATGACCACATTTCCGCCCCGAGCGAAGGTCTCATTTAAAATGCGGGTCAATGTGCCCACATAGTCGGGAGAATCGCCGTGGAGCCGGTTTCCGTAGGTGGTTTCCATGACAACGTAGTCCGCTTTTTCCAAATAGTCCGGGTTTTTCACCAAAGGTTTGTTGATGTTTCCAATGTCTCCGGAAAAAACGATAATTTCGGTATCGTCTCCTTCGGTGACATGGATTTCGATACTGGCGGAACCCAAAAGATGTCCCACATCGGAAAAGCGAATGGATATCCCTTCGCAAAGAGGGATTAGTTTATCATAGTCACAGGGAATGAAAAGTTTTAACGCTCCTTCCGCGTCTTCCATGGTATACAGCGGGACATAAGGATCGGCACCGGAACGTTTCGCCTTTCGGTTTTGCCATTCCGCCTCAAATTCCTGAATATGAGCGCTGTCTCGCAGCATAAGATCGCAAAGATCTTTGGTCGCTTTTGTAGAGTAAACCTGGCCGCGAAATCCGTTTTTGTAGAAGGCAGGGATTTCTCCGCTGTGGTCGATATGGGCATGAGTTAAAAGAATATAATCGATTTCCGAAGGGGAAGCGGGGATGTCGATATTTTTATAAAGGTCTTCGCCTTGTTCCATTCCGCAGTCCACTAAGATTTTTTTCCCGTGAAGCTCCAGATAATGGCAGCTTCCCGTCACTTCATGCGCTGCACCGCTAAAAACCAGTTTCAAAAAAACCACTCCTTTCTTTTGACTAATTCCATTATACGTCCCTTTTGAGGAAAAGCCAATAAAAGAGCGGAAAAATAAAAAAATTTTACATTTTTTTCGACAAACTTTTTGGCTATAATCTGCTATGCTGAAATCCAGGCAACTCCTTTATTTATATTCCCTTTCCCTTTTACGGACAGCTTGTCCGACCGCTTTTACCGCTTACAGATTAAGTGGTAAAACCGGATTTTTTTTGATATTTTTCCCCCTTTGCGGTAAAATAAAAACAACAAAGCAGAAAGAAGGAGAAATGATGAAAAAAATTGCTTTTTTCGATACCAAGGCTTATGACAAATACTGGTTCGACAAGATTAATGCGGGAAGATACGACATCCATTATTTTGAAAATAAGCTTACCGCAGACACCGCTTCTTTGGCAAAGGGATGCGATGGGGTATGCGCTTTTGTAAACGATACTATCGACCGGCAGGCAGTTGAAACTTTGGTTTCCGAAGGGGTCAAAGTGTTAGCTATGCGGTGCGCCGGTTACAGCAATGTGGATTTCAAGGCCGCTTACGGGAAACTACATGTGGTGCGGGTTCCCGCTTATTCTCCTTACGCAGTGGCGGAGCATGCCTTCGGACTCCTTTTGACGGTAAACCGAAAGCTCCATCGCGCGTATAATCGGACAAGGGATTTTAATTTCAGTATTGTAGGGTTAACGGGAATTGATTTAAGAGGAAAAACCATTGGCATTATCGGTACGGGAAAAATCGGAGAAGCCATGATCGATATTGCCAAAGGCTTTGGAATGCGGGTGGTAGCTTACGATCTGTACCCCAAGAAAGACGCCGATTTCGAGTATCTTCCGCTGGATGAGCTGCTAAAGCAAAGCGATGTGATCTCTCTTCATTGTCCTCTTTCGGACAGCACCTATCATATCTTAGATCGGGCAGCCTTCCAAAAGATGAAAGACGGCGTCTTTATCATCAATACCTCTCGAGGCGCTCTCGTTGAGACAGAAGCCCTGCTGGAAGCTCTTAACGCCAAAAAGGTGCGGGGCGCGGGTTTGGACGTGTATGAGGAAGAGGGAGATCTGTTCTTTGAGGATTACTCGGGAGAGATCATACAAGACGATTTGCTGGCGCTTTTGGTGTCCCGCCCCAATGTAGTGCTCACGGCGCATCAAGCGTTTTTAACCGAAGAGGCGCTATCCAATATCGCGGAAACCACTTTGGGAAATTTAGACGATTTCTTTGCCGGAAAGCCGTTGAAAAATGAGGTTTGCTATTATTGCCACGGCCCCAAAAAGGAAGGCTGTAAACGCGGCGATCAGGCCCGTTGTTTTTAAGAGATGCTTTGAAGGCGCGCCGGGGAACGGGGATTATTTTTTTTCTGTTTCCCGGCGTAGACTATATTTTCGTTTAGTGGCTAACCCGCCTCGGATATGCCGTTCCTCTTTGTTTCGATCCAGAAGCTTTCTCACTTCACCGTAGAGAGAGGGATTTGCCTCCCTAAGTCGTTCCGTAAGATCTTTATGTACGGTGGTGACGAAATGGAACGGCGCCTTTCCCATAAAGTTGTTGGAAAGCAAAAAAGAAAGGAAGCATTATTGCTTCCTTTCCGTATAACGGGTTTTGACGCGCAAACGGCTGATTTCACGCGCCAAGCGTGCCTGGGCGGAGCGGTATTCCAAAATGCTTTTCTTTTGGAGCATTTCTTCCTTCGCTTCGTCGGCCGCCTGTCTTGCCAGATTTGCGTCGATGTCTTCGGGACGTTCCGCCGAATCCACCAGCACTAAAACCTGGTTGTCTTCAATTTTGATAAGACCCGCGGAAACCGAGGCAATCTGCGCCGGCTGGTCGGGGACCTTATAATACAGTGTTCCGGGAACGATGGCGGCGATGGCCTTGCTATGATAAGCCAGCACTCCGTATTGACCGGGTACAGTGGGGACCACCAGGGATTCGCATGGCCCTTCGTAGAAGGGCCGGTCCGCCGCTAAGATCGAGAGATGAAAGAGGCTCATATTACGCCTCGCTTTCCAGCTGTTTCGCCTTCGCGATGGCGTCGTCAATGGTTCCTACGTTGTAGAAAGCGGCTTCGGGAAGAGAATCCACTTCGCCGTCTATGATGGCTTTAAAGCCCCGGATGGTCTCTTTTAACGGCACATAAATACCGGGAAGACCGGTGAATTTTTCCGCTACATGAACGGGCTGAGCCAAAAATCTCTGGATCTTTCTTGCCCGTAAAACGGTAAGCTTATCCTCGTCGCCCAGCTCATCCATACCCAAAATAGCGATAACGTCCTGGAGCTCGTTGTACTTTTGAAGGATCTCCTGGACTTTTCTGGCAATGCGGTAATGCTCTTCGCCTACGACACTGGGTTCCAGAATACGGGAGGTGGATGCAATCGGATCTACCGCGGGATAAATACCTTGCTCGGCGATCTTACGGCTCAATACCGTGGTGGCGTCCAAATGGGTAAAGGTGGTAGCCGGAGCGGGGTCCGTCAGGTCGTCGGCCGGTACATAGACCGCCTGGACCGAGGTGACCGATCCGGTAGTCGTTGAGGTGATCCGCTCTTGCAGCTCACCCATTTCCGTAGCCAGGGTGGGCTGGTATCCTACCGCAGAGGGCATACGGCCAAGCAGGGTGGAAACCTCGCTTCCTGCCTGGACAAAACGGAAAATATTATCGATAAACAACAATACGTCTTTGTTTTCCACGTCACGGAAGTATTCCGCCATGGTAAGACCCGACAGAGCGACACGCATTCTGACGCCGGGAGATTCGTTCATCTGGCCGAAGACCAGAGCGGTTTTGCTGAATACGCCGCTTTCTTGCATTTCCCGGTACAGGTCGTTTCCTTCCCGGCTACGTTCACCGACGCCGGTAAAGATGGAGTACCCGCCGTGTTCCATAGCGACGTTATGGATCAATTCCTGGATCAAGACCGTCTTTCCGACGCCGGCGCCGCCGAATAGGCCGATTTTACCGCCTTTGGGGTACGGTTCCAAAAGGTCGATGACCTTGATTCCTGTTTCCAAAATCTCGACCACAGGACGTTGGTCTTTAAAAGCGGGCGGATTGCGATGGATGGTCCAGTGGGGCTCTTCCTCGGGGACTTTTTCGCCTCCGTCGATGGGGTTTCCCAAAACGTTAAACATCCGTCCCAAGGTCGCTTCTCCAACGGGAACCTGGATTCCTTTTCCGTCGGCGCGCACTTCCATTCCCCGCACTAAATTTTCGCTTTCCGCCAGCATGATACAGCGCACGGTATCGCTTCCCACATGCTGCATAACCTCCATGACACGGTCGACTCCGTTTACAGTCACCGTCAAGGCTTCCCTGATCCGCGGCAATTTATTATGCGCAAAGGCGACATCCACAACCGGTCCTGAAATCGTTGTGATTCTACCAATATTCATGGCGCTACACCCCTTTGTTATGTTTCATTTTTTGTGCTTTCGCTCCGGAGGAGACTTCGGTGATCTCCTGCGTGATGGCCGCCTGCCGCACCAGATTGTACTGGACCGAAAGGGTGCTGATGATCTTTTCGGCGTTTTGGTTCGCGGAGTTCATAGCGGTCATTCTGGCGTTTTGTTCGCTGCAAAAGCTATCGACCAGAGCGCTGTAGATAAATCCCGATACATAACTTTGCATAACGTTATTCAACACGGCGCCTACCGAAGGAGAAAACTCAAACGCGGTGGAAGGCGCTTCGGTCTCTAACGAAGAGGCAAACTGCGTCCGATGGAACGGTAAAAGCCTGGTGCAAACGGTTTCCGAGTTCAATCCGTTTTTGAAGTCGGTGTAGATAATGTAGATTTTGTCCAGCTTATCGCGGTTAAACAGGTCGAGAAGGATCGACGAGATCTCTCTCGCACGGTGCATCGTGGGATTTTGCGCGGTGTAAAGAAAGCTGCGCGCAATGGGAATGTGATGCTGGGAAAAAAACTGACGTCCGTATTCGCCCACCACAAACAGCTTGGTGTTTTGGTGTTCGTCTAAAAGCTTTAAGGCTTCCTTGATGACGTTTTGGTTGTAGGCGCCGGCAAGTCCCTTGTCGGCGGTGATTACCAAACATCCGTAGGCGCCGTCTAACGTCTGTTCGCTGTTGAGGGGGTAGAAGTATTTGCTGTCTACTCCTTCTTCGGTACGGAAGATCCGTTTGATCTCTCCCCGTAAAGCGTCGAAATACGGTCTTGTTTTATCCAGGTCATTTTTCGCCTTGCGCATTTTGGTAGAGGCGATCAAGTACATCGCGTTGGTAATTTTTTGAGTATCCTGTACGCTCTTGATATGATTTTTAATCTCTTTGGTATTTGGCATATTTGCCCCCTATCCCAACTGAGAACTGCCCTCTTTCACTCGTTTGAGGAAATCCCGGGCCAGACTCAAGATATGCTCCCGGTTCTCGTTGGACAGATCTCCGGTATTCTCAATATCGTGGCGGATGAAAGGCGCCTGGGTGTCGATATATTTGAGAAGCTCTTTATTGAAGGATGTGATCTGGCTGATGGGGATCTCGGAGGTGATGTGATTTAACGCCACCACCAGCATGACCACCTGCTCATACTGGGACAACGGATGGTTTTGATCCTGCTTTAAAAGCTGCATCAAGCCCTGGCCGTAAACCAGCTGGCGTTTGGTGGATTCATCCAAGTCGCTGGAGAACTGGGTAAAGATCTCCATTTCCCGGTACTGGGCAAGATCCAGACGAATGGTTCCGGTGGCCGCCTTCATCGCTTTGGTTTGGGCATCCCGTCCTACACGGGAAACAGAGATACCTACGTTGACCGCGGGGCGCTGGCCGGAGAAGAACAGGTCGCTCTCCAAAAAGATCTGTCCGTCGGTAATGGAAATAATGTTAGTAGGAATATAAGCGGAAACGTCGCCCGCTTGTGTTTCTACGATGGGCAAAGCGGTCATACTTCCGCCGCCCTTTTCGTCGGAAAGACGCGCCGCCCGCTCCAACAGACGGGAGTGAAGATAGAATACGTCGCCGGGGTACGCTTCCCGTCCCGGAGAGCGTTCCAAAAGAAGGCTCAGGGTACGGTAGGCAATGGCGTGCTTGGAAAGGTCGTCGTAAACGATCAGTACGTCTTTTCCTTTATTCATAAAATATTCGCCGATGGCGCAGCCCGCGTAGGGAGCAATGTACTGTAACGGCGCGGGATCGCTTGCGGAGGCGTTGACGATAATGGAGTAATCCAAAGCCTCATGACGGCGCAGGGTCTCTACCATCTGCGCTACCGAGCTGGCCTTTTGACCGATGGCAACGTAGATACAGATCACGCCTTTTCCCTTTTGGTTGAGCATGGTGTCTAAGGCGATAGTGGTTTTTCCCGTTTGCCGGTCGCCGATGATCAGCTCACGCTGGCCCCGGCCGATGGGGAACATCGAATCAATCGCGATCAGTCCCGTTTCCATGGGAGTGTTAACCGGCTGACGATCGATGATGCCGGGAGCCGCCGCTTCAATGGGTTGGTAGGCGTCGGCTTTGATGGGCCCTTTGCCATCGATGGGAGAACCCAAAGCATCGACGACACGGCCGATAAACGCCTCGCCGGCGGGAACGCCCGCCATCCTTCCGGTACGACGAACAATATCCCCTTGTTCGATAGATTGTTCGTCACCAAACAAAATACAGCCGATTTGGTTCTTCTTCAAATCCTGGACCATTCCGCGAACACCCGAAGAAAAAACCAAAATCTCTCCATATGCGGCATGTTCCAGCCCATCTACCGTAGCGATACCGTCTCCCACTGTGATTACGGATCCCAACTCTTCGGCAAAAGCTTCCGGGGACCAGTCAGTGACAGCGTCCTTAATCAGGGGAATAATTTGTCCTTGTACAAACGGTAAGCTTTCTAACTTTTCTTTTAACTGGGAAAACCGACCTTTTAAGCTCCAGTCATATACAGTGGAACCGATCTCCAGTTTAAAACCGGAGATAATGGAAGGATCTTCTTCCCAGGAAAGAGTCACTTCGGCGCCATATTTTTGTCCGAAGTAAGATTCCAGCTTTTTGATCTGTTCAGCGGTGGGCGGGGTTTTGCCTTTGATAATTCCCTGCAAATTACTCACCGTCCTGTTCCTTAGCAGTGGCGTTTAAGAAATCGTCGTAGATCTTAGAAGAATCCTCCTCCAATAATTTTTTGGTAGCATCCACGGCAATTTGGGCGATTTCTTCCCGCGCGTCGTTAAGAATCCGTTCTTTTTCCGCTTCGGCAGATGCTCTTGCCGATTGGAGAATTTTCTCGCTCTGCTGTTTGGCGTCTTTGAGAATTTCCGCGGAAGCAGCTTCCGATTCTTTCGCTGCTTTCGCCTTCATCTCCATAATGTCCGCGTTCATATCGTCGATCCGCTTTTTGTAGTCTGACTCCAGCTCATTGGCATGGGACAGCTTTTCGTTTGCCGTATCTTCCAGCTCTTTGTAATGGGAGATACGTTTATCCATAAATTTCTTTACCGGACTGTAAAGAAGAAAATACAGGCCACCAGCCAGGATCGCAAAATTGAAAAGGTGCAATAATATCTGGTGCCAGTCAATGTTCAATGGGATATTCAATTCAATCACACACCTTTACAATACGAAGATAACCAGAATGCCAACAATCAAGGCGTAAATAATCGCCGTTTCGATAAAGACCAGACCTAACATCATGGCAGTACGAATCTTACCTTCTGCTTCGGGTTGCCGGGAAATACCTTCCGCCGATTTGGATACGGCAAGGCCCATACCGATACCGCCGCCTGCCGCTGCAAGGCCAACCGCTACAGCCGCCGCCAGCGCTTTCATGCCGGTGGAATCCGCTTGTGCAGCTTCGGTATTTTCCGTTTCCGCGGTTGCAACCGTTTCGGTAGCCGCCGCAGGTTCAGAAGTATCCGACGCATCCGCCGCAAATACAGGGACCATACATAAGGACGCGACCGCGATGATCAACAAAGCAACCGAGATCATTTTCTTCAAGTTCATTTCAAAAACCTCCTATTATGGCGCCTTCTTACGCGGCGCGCTTTTTCGCTTTCTTTAGTTTCTTCTCTTTGGGTTTCTTCTCATGAGGATGAGATACCTCGCCGTAGAACAGCGCCGTGAGCAACGTTAATACGTAAGCTTGGATCAGCGCATGCAACAATGTGAACAGCACGGCAACAATCACCGGCAGAACAAAGCTCAAAGTGACGTAGTGATACACCAGCTCGGTGACCAAAAGTCCGCTGAGCAGCGCGCCGAATAGACGAAAGCTCATGGAAATGGGAAGGGAAAACTCCTTTAACGTACCTCCCACGCCCCTTAGCTTGTTGCCTACAATACCGCCCGAGAGGATGATTAAGTAGGAAAGGCATCCCAGGGCGATGGCGGCGTTGATGTCCGAAAGCGGAGCCGGCAGCGTAATGGATGCGCCTTCCGCCGTGACCGCCTGGAACCCGAACAACTCGAACAGGGTGCCCACAAAAATGTAAGAACCGGCGCCGAAGATATAGGCTCCAAGGAATTTGTTCCGATGAGGACTGTTGGATTTTGCAAGAGAATCAAACAGATCCACCACCTTCTCCAGCACCAGCTGGAATTTTCCGGGAACATACTTAAACCGGGGGATGGCAAAGATCCGGATCAATATCGCCGCAACCAGCAAAAATCCCGATACGATAAATCCCGACATCATCGCTGGGTTCACCAGCGTGTCGCCGAAAAGATGGATCCGGTCGTTTTCATGGAGAACGGCGTCCCGCATGACCTCTTTAATGGATTCTTCCTCGCCGCCCACAGGCATAGTCGCTACCGAAGCGACCAAAAGAACCGCTACAATGCTTAGCCAGATCAAAACGCTGCGTTTGGTAAGTACCCCAAGTATCTTAGTCAGCTGTTCCACAAAAAGTTGGAGCTTTCCGGGAACGTACCGAAACTTGGGAACGGCAAAAAGTCGGACGAACATCGCCGCGATGAGCACGATCACAGTAATCACGAAAAACCAGATCACCGAAGGATCGATAGGCAAAACGCCAAACAAGCTGATAGTGCCGCTTTCATTCGCGACGGCGTCTTGCACGACTGCTTCTTCGCCGCCGGAGGGCCTGGTTGCGACAGCGCCGATCAGAAGGATTACGACCACGCACAGCCAGATCAGAGGAAAAATCTTTTTCTTCTTTTTACCGACCATATTCTACTCCTTTCATTACGAAATACTTCGGAAAAATATCCGGCAGATCCCGTCGGAAACGCATCCGAAACACGCGAAGCTACAATGGAAAAACCGAAGGAATAAATTCCCACGGCGCCAATCATTTTTTTGAATTGTAGCTTTTTCAAGAGACCTTAAACGCAGCACTCTTCAGCGTTTCGTTCCACAAACCGGCGGATTAAAGACGACAAATACGGCCGCACTTTTGCAGGATCATATTTTCGACAAATTCATTATATCAAAACTGTGTATATTATACTATGGTCAAAATGTCAAAAGTTGTTTGCTCTAATTTCAGTTTATTAAGAATGGTGCACAACAAAAAAACAATACGTATTTTCCTTCTAATGCGGGTTTTGCAGGGAATGTATTTACGAAAACGCTTTTCATTCACTTCCGTTTAAGGTCTTTTAAAATGCCTGCAATTGGTTTTAGTCTACGGATTCGGAGATGCTTGATTGGGAAGCGTTCAGCCGGTTAAAATAGACGTCTACATTTCCATTTGCGTCCACCTCGATTTTTTCAATCAGTTTTTTGAGCTGGCTGTTCGTCATCTGCCGCAGGTCAACCAGATCCTCAATTTTTGAAAAGGTATGTTGCAATATGTCTTTTCGCAATTCTTTCTCGGCTGGCCCGTAAGAGTAAATTTTCAGTTTCCTTTCCGTTTGCTCCGTTTCGTTTCGGATTTTTTCCATCTTTTGGTTCAACTCTTCGCGGGAAAGAACGTCGTCTGTATACAAATCTATGTATTTTTGCCGCGCTTTTTTCAGCTTAGCAAGCTTAGAAAGCAACTCCTTTTGGCGGTTTGGGCCCGCCTCTTTTTCCTTGTAGACTCTTTGAAACTCCCGAATGACGGACGAAATGACGTTTTTTCTGGTATTTAATAATTTGACAAAGTATTCTTCGAGGGTTCGAACTAATTCCTCTTCGTCAATGGTGACGGCGTTGAGACAGTGATGAGCGCCTTTTCCGTTGCGCCCGGAGCAAACCCAGCGCACATAGGTATTCTGATAAGTGCGGATCATTCTTCGAAAAGACCAGCCGCATTCTTTGCATTGAATGAGGGTAGAAAACAAATGACGGTTGCTTTGCCGCTTTCGGTTTACCTGAAACGCTTTGCCCCGGGATTGCATGACCTGCTGTGCCTGTTGATACATTTCGGGATCCACGATTCGCAGATCCGGACGCTCTACCACAATCCATAGGGAAGCGTCTTTTTGGGTCCGCCGTCCCGTTAAAAAATCGGAAACTTCCTGTTTTCCGTTGATAATTTTTCCGGTGTAAAGTTCGTTTGTGAGAATCCGGCAAACGCTATTTTGGCTCCATAAACAGTTTCGCTTTGTGTGGATCCCCCGTTCGTTGAGAAGGTTTGAAATTTTTGTGGTTCCATATCCGTCTTGGACATACCATTGGTAGATTTGGCGCACAATTACCGCTTCCTCTTGGTTAACAGTGAGATGGAAATAATCCCCGATTGTTTTGTCGTACCCGTAAACGATGTTGGGGACACGTCCTTTTTGCGCGTTAAGCTTTTTGCCAAACTTGACCCTCTTGGATGTATTAGCGCTCTCTTCTTGAGCCAGCGCGCCGAAAATGGTAAGGATAAATTCGCTGTTTCCCATACTGGTCATGTTGGCTGTCAAAAATAGGGTTTCAATTCCCAATGACTTTAATTTTCGAATATTTTGCAAAAGGTCAACGGTGTTTCTTGCAAAACGGGAGATATCTTTGACGACTACCATGTCAAATAATCTTTTTTCGGCGTCTTGCATCATTTGCAAAAATTCCTTCCGGTTTTTGATTTTGGTGCCGGAAATGCCTTCGTCCGCGTAAAGGTGAACCAAAATGTCGCCGGTGCGGTTTACATATTCCAAAAAAAATTCCTTTTGCGCTTCCAGACTGTTTAATTGATCCGCTTTATCGGTGGAAACGCGGCAATAGGCGGCGATATTCATAACAAGACCTCACGATTGAATCAAAATGATAAAATGTTATAAAAATAGGCGTCCCGCCTACGCAGGATGCCCCACATCCGGATTTTTTTTGGTATCGCTCCATGCGTTTTCGGCGGTTTGAATGGCGGATTCTACCTTTTTAGTGTTGGCTTCCGTCAAAATCTTCAGCAGGTAATCCACAGTGACTGCCGAAGGGTTCGGGTCGTAAAATCGATAAGTGTGTTTTTGATTTTTCATAAGTCCCGTTGCCCTCCTTCCTTTTTAGTTACCCTTATGCGGGCGACAGGGGAAATAGTACCGCGTTTATTCTGGCTGCAATGAGCCAGGGAGTACATCGTTCTATATCGTTACCACCTTATGTACGGTGGATTTGCTAATGCCGAAAATTTTTGCGGTTGCCCGTACCGTGGCGCTGTGCTCAATCATATATTCAGCCAAGCGTACGCTTCTATCCCAGGTATTGTCGTTCAAAATACGCACCTTCTTTTCTGTTATTCGGTGATATCAAAGCCTATGCGCCAAAAAAGGAAAATATGATTCCAAGGAAAGAGGCAGATAAAAGGAAAAAGCCGCCCCAAAAGGGCGGCTTTTTCCTTTTATTCGTCTTTATAAGGGAAGATCTTGGTCAACGCGTACATCGCACCGATAATTACGGCGGTAACAATAAAAATGCCGATCATTCCCAGTCCCATAATCTTCAAAGATTCTAAAAATAACGCAATATCCAATTCCATGGTTTTTCCTCCTTATCTGGCGACCAGCATCAGAATCAGACCTCCTGCAATTACAGAAGCGATTTGGCCGGAAACGTTCGCACCTACCGCATGCATCAAAAGGAAGTTTGTGGGATCTTCTTGAAGTCCCATTTTGTTAATGACACGGGCGGACATAGGGAAAGCGGAAATACCCGCGGCGCCGATCATAGGGTTAATTTTATTTTTGAGGAAGAGGTTCAATATCTTGGCAAACATAACGCCGCCCGCGGTATCGAAAATAAAGGCCACCAGACCCAAAGCGATAATGAACAAAGTCTCTTTGGTGAGGAAGAGATCCGCTTGCATTTTGGTGGCAATGGTAATACCCAAAAGAAGGGTGACTAAATTTGCCAGCACGTTTTGCGCGCTTTCCGAAAGAGAGGACAAAACTCCACACTCACGAATCAGGTTTCCGAACATCAAAAATCCCACCAGAGAAACCGATTTGGGGGCGACAATGCCGGCGACTACCGTCAGCAAAATGGGGAACAGAATCTTGACCGTTTTGGAGACCGGCTTATCGGTGTACGCCATTTTGATCTGCCGTTCCTTTTTGGTGGTGATGAGGCGAATTACCGGCGGCTGGACAATGGGAACCAACGCCATATAGGAATAAGCGGCGACAATGATCGCTCCCACATACTGGGATTGGAAATAGTTGGCGATAAAAATAGAGGTAGGACCGTCGGCCGCGCCGATAATTCCGATGGAAGCCGCATCTTTTAGGTCAAATCCCAAAAGACATGCCATCGCCATAGTAAAGAAAATTCCAAACTGGGCGGCGGCGCCAAAAAGCATCATTTTTGGATTCGCCAAAAGGGGAGTAAAATCGATCATTGCCCCAATGCCGATAAAAAGCAAAAGGGGAAACAATTCGTTAGCGATACCGGCGTTAAATAGGATATCGATTGCGCCCTCTTCTACGGCACCGGTAGCGGCGTCTACTTGAGTTACCGCGCCGGAAAAGGGAAGATTTACCAAGATGGCGCCGAATCCCATAGGAATCAACAGAGTCGGTTCCATTTTTTTGACAATTCCCAGGTAGATAAGCAAAGCGCCAATCACCCACATTACCCCCATTTGCCAGGTAATTTCGGTGACATTTTCAAACAGGGCCAAAATTTGCTGCATTTTCTTCATTCCTTCCTTTCGTACGGTTTTATTTTTGCCGTTTGGAAATGAAATTAACGGAGAAGCCCCTTTTTTCCCGAAAAAAAAGACTTTTATTGCCTTAAAAGCAATAAAAGTCTTGCTGTCGGAACATAAAGAACCTTAGGCCGACGCGGGCGAAATATTCGCCGGTATGGCGCGTCAGGCAGCGGAAAAACCGCCAGCTACTCCCTTTTCTTCCTCATTTTAGGAAATTTTTTCCTATTTGTCAAGCGAAAAAGAAAATTTCGCCTGTTATCATAATTTTTTTACTAATTTTTTGGAATCTTTTTCCTACGCCTTTTCCAAACGGATGGAGAAAACAAGAGAAGCATCGGGAAAATTTCCAATCTTCCCACCAGCATATCGAAGGAAAGCAAAATCTTTCCAAAGGCGGAAAATTCCGAAAAGTTTCCCATGGGTCCTACAATCTCCAGACCAGGCCCAATGTTATTGATACATGAGGCGACAGCGGTGAATGTGGTAACCAGATCAAACCCTTCGAAGGAAAGAAGTAACACTGAGCTGCAAAAAACCAAAAGATAGACGGATAAAAACAGATGGACGCTTCGAATTGTTTTTTCGTCCTGGAGCTTTTTTTCAAAACGGACGGTGGATATGGCGTTGGGATGGAGCATTTTTCGCATATCCGCGAAAGCGGCTTTCGCCAAAATGACCACTCTCGCTACCTTGATTCCGCCGCCGGTAGAACCGGCGCAGGCGCCGATGAACATTAACATCACTAAAATGGCTTTGGATAAAGGCGGCCATAAATTAAAGTCCGTGGTGGCAAAGCCGGTGGTGGTGATGATGGAGGAAACCTGGAAGAAGGCATGGCGGAGGCTTTGGAAAACGGAACCATAGAGGGAGAAAATGTTGATGGTAATGAAAATAACCGAAACGGCGACAACACCCAAATAGGTCCGAAGCTCCTCGGAGCGGAAAAAATCCCGGATCCGCCCGATAAGGATGAAATAGTAAAGGTTAAAATTGATTCCAAATAAGAGCATAAAGACGCCGATCACTACGTCGTAGTAGGGGTTGTCGTAAGCGCCTACGCTGAGCGCCTTGCTGCTGAATCCTCCGGTTCCCGCGGCGCCAAGGGAATGAATGACGGCGTCAAATACCGGCATTTTTCCGGCGACCAGCAGTAGGATTTCCACAATCGTCATCACAAAATAGATCCCGTAAAGGATTTTTGCGGTGTCGCTCATTTTGCTGACCAGCTTTTCCACGGCAGGCCCCGGCACCTCCGCGCGCATCAAATGCATACCGTTTCCCTCGGACATAGGGAGAATGGCCATGACAAAGACCAGCACCCCCATACCGCCTACCCAGTGGGTAAAGCTTCTCCAAAAGAGAAGACCGTTGGGGACGATCTCCACATCGACTAAAATGCTGGCGCCGGTAGTGGTAAAGCCGGAAACGGTTTCAAAAAAGCAATCCGCTAAGCTTCCCAGCCCTCCCAGATAAAAGGGGATAGCTCCAAAAGCTGAAATGAAGACCCACGCCAGCGCTACGGTAATTAACCCTTCTTTGGCGTAGATTGCCGTATTTTTCGGAGGTCTTAATCCCAAAATGCCTCCGATCAGCAGGCAAAGCAGGATCGCCGGAATAAAATAAGAGGCAGCGCCATCTTGGTAAAACAGGGAGACCAAAAGAGAGATTCCCATTAAGATTCCTTCGGTAAAAAGGATCCTTCCTAACGAAAAACCGATCATTCGGTAGTTCACGAAAAGAAACCTCCTTTTTTCAAGATATCGTTGAGATCTCGCAGCGACGTGTCGGTGGTAACCACAATGACGTCGTCGTTTTCATAAAGCATATCCTGGCCGGACGGAATGATAATGGCTCCGTTTTGCCGGACAATGCCGGCGATCAAAAGTCCGTTTTTTAACGGCAGGTCCTTTAAAGGGATATTCCGATAAGGAAAGGCTTTGGTTACGGTAAATTCCAACGCCTCTACCGATTCGTCTACAATGCGGTGGAGGGTCTTGACTTGGGAATCGGAAGTGTTTTGCATCGCCCGGATATATTGAACAATCAAATCCGTTGTTACGGCTCTGGTGGAAACAATGCTGTCGATCATATGATTCTTCGAAACCAGATTGACTAACGAACGCCGGTTAATTTTGGCGATTACTTTGCAGGAATGGAGATTCGCCACGTTCATGGCCATCAAAATATTGGCTTCATCCATGCCGCTTAGCGCCACAAAGGCGTCGGTGTTGTTGATCCCTTCTTCCATCAACAGCTCGTTGTCGGTGCCGTCGCCTACAATGACAATCGCCTTGGGGAATTGCTCTCCCATTTTGACGCAGCGTTTTTCGTCCTGATCGATAATTTTCAGCTCCAGCTTCATGTCGCTTAACTCCTGGGCTAAGTAATGACAAATCTGGCTCGCGCCCACAATCATAACGGAGGATGCTTTTCGTTTAAAGATCCCTAAGTTGCGGAAAAATTGCTCTAATTCCGCGGAAGAGGCGGTAACGTAAATTCGATCATCCGCCCGAAGAACAAAGTCGCCGGAAGGAATTATAATTTTTTCACTCCGGGCGACGGCACAAACCAATACCTTAACCCGGACGCTTTTATAAAGCTCCGATAGGCGAACGCCGTCCAAAGGATTTTTTTCTCCCAAACGGTACTCCACCATTTCGATTCTTCCTTTGGAGAAGGATTCGATTTTTACGGCGCTGGGAAACCGGAGGATCCGGGCGATTTCCCTTGCGGTAGCTTTTTCCGGATTGACCGCCATGGAAAGCCCCAATTCATTGCGCATAAAGCGGAGCTGTTTTTCATATTCGGGGTTTCGAATTCGGGCGATGGTATGGTTGACCCCTAATTTTTTTGCCAGCAGGCAGCAAAGGATATTCAGTTCATCCATATCCGTCATAGCTACCAAAAGATCCGCGTCCGATACGCCGGCGTCGGTTTGAACGTGATAGCTGGCGCCGTTCCCCACCAAACCGATCACGTCGTAAATGTTGACGACGTTACGGATTGCCGCGGGGTCCTGATCGATGACCACAATTTCATGCTTTTCCGCCGAAAGCTCTTTTACTAAGGCTAAGCCGACCTTGCCGATCCCTACAATAACAATCTTCATACTTCACCTGTCTATCTTTTTTTACGATGATTTTATATTGCGAAAACAATTATTCCCATTTTAGCACAAACCGCAAAGAAAAGGTAGGGATTTTAATGAAATCGGTAATTCTGTACAAGAATTAGCGGCCGTTTTTGCGTTAAGTCCAATGATGGGGAAATATCATCCAATTATCCGTAAGAAATTTAATGGAAACTCTTTATTGTAATCGGAAATGAAAATAGATATACTGAAAATGGTTTATTTTCTAATTATTTACAGAAAACGAGGAGGAACTTATGGCCTATCAAAAAAAGGACAATGGATTTTTTACGGAGATTCAAAATGAAAACGGCCCCCTTTTAGGGGCGAGAGATGTGTCCATTATTGAGGAAGACGGTTTGGCGTTTAAAGATCTTTCGAAAACGGGAAAACTTCTTCCTTACGAGGATTGGCGGCTTTCTCCCGAAGAGCGCGCCGAGGATTTGGCGGGACGGCTTACCATCGAAGAAATCGCCGGATTGACTTTGTTTTCCGCCCATCAGCAGGTTCCCGCCGCGAAGGAAGGCCGTTTTTCCGGTACCTACGGCGGTAAACCCTTTGACGAGGAAAGCATGGATCCTTGGGAACTTACCGACCAGCAGAAAATTTTTTTGACCCAAGACGGGATTCGGACGGTGCTGGTGACCGAATTTCGGTCGACGGAGACGGCGGTGCGTTGGAATAACGCCATCCAGGAGATCGCCGAGCATACCCGTCTTGGCGTTCCCGTTACCTTTTCCTCCGATCCTCGCCATGGGACAAAGCTGTTTTCCGGTCGGGAGACGGGAAAGAAATTAGAGGTGTCCAAATGGCCCCAGGGGTTTGGCCTTGGCGCGACCTTCGATCCGGATACCGTTTATCGTTACGGCCAGGCGGTGTCCAAAGAGTATCGGGCGATGGGAATCACCAACGCCCTTTCTCCCCAGATCGATCTGGCGACGGAACCCCGCTGGAACCGATCCACATCCTGCTTTTCGGCGCATCCAGAGCTTTCCGCCGATATGGCGAAAGCCTATTGCGACGGCATGCAGACCACTGCCGGTGAGGAAACAGGCTGGGGAAAAGAAAGCGTTGCCGCCATGGCGAAACACTTCCCCGGCGGAGGCACCGGCGAAGGGGGAAGAGACGCCCACTACGGTTACGGAAAATACGCGGTGTATCCGGGAAATAATCTGAAGATGCATCTGCGCTCCTTTACCGAGGGCGCTCTTTCGTTAGACGGCCCTACGAAATGCTGTGCCGCTATTATGCCTTACTATACCATTTCTTTTGATCAGGACCCGGTCTACGGGGAGAATGTGGGAAATTCCTACAGCCGGTATATGATCTCCGACCTGCTTCGGGGAGAGCTTGGCTATGAGGGTGTCATCTGCACCGACTGGGGCGTGACCCACGATCCGGGCGAGGTGGATACCTTCGGAAAGGCGAGCCACGGTGTCGAGGAAATGCCAAGAGATGAGCGGATCTTAAAGCTGATTTTAAACGGAGTGGACCAGTTTGGCGGCGACAACGAGGTGGAGCCGGTATTGGCGGCGTACCGTCTGGGCGTCAGCCGGTACGGCGAAGAAAAGATGCGCGCCCGTTTTGAGGAGACGGCAAAACGGATCTTGCTTCCCATGTTTCGCGTCGGGCTGTTCGAAAATCCCTATTTGAATCTGGCGGGAAGCGAAAACACCATCCGCGCCAAAGAACTGGTGGACGCGGGGTACGAGGCACAGCTTCGGTCGCTGATCTTAGTCAAAAATAAAAACAACGTTCTTCCCCTTAAAAAAGGGACCAAGGTTTATATTCCCGACCGGTTTATCCGGGGGAAGAAAGACTTTTTCGGAAACCAAATGCCCGACCGGACGGTTTCTCCCGTCCCCAAAGAGGATGTAGCGCCGTTCTATGAGCTGGTGGATTCGCCGGAAGAGGCGGAGGCGTTTTTGGTATTTATGGATAGTCCATCCAACGACGCTTACAGCGCGGAAGATAAGAAAAACGGCGGAAACGGCTACCTTCCCATTAGCCTTCAGTACCGCCCTTACACCGCGGAGTTTGCCAGAGAGGTGAGTATTGCCGGCGGAGATTTCAGAGAGGAAAGCGCCAACCGGAGCTATAAAGGAAAGACGGTGACGGTGAGCAATGAGGCGGATCTGGATAATATCCTGAAAATGAGAGAGATGGCAAACGGCCGGCCGGTGATCGCGGTGGTGACCCTGAACCATATGGCGATCCCGGCGGAATACGAGCCTTCTGCCGATGGGATCTTATTGACCTTCGGTGTGGAAAATAGAGCGCTCTTTTCCGTTCTTTCCGGCGAGACGGAGCCAAGCGGACTCCTTCCCGCCCTTTTGCCCCGGGATATGAAGACGGTAGAGGAGCATTGCGAGGATCTTCCCTTCGATATGGCGTGTTATGTGGACGAAATGGGCAACGCCTACGATTTTGGTTTCGGTTTGAATTACCATGGAACAATCGAGGACGAACGGACGAAACGGTATCAAAAATAAGGAAAAAGCTCCGGATTTCCGGAGCTTTTTTATATCCGCTTTTTTAATGTGAGCAGGCGAAAGGTCCGATCCGCCGCCTCGGATAACAGTCTTTCGCTTTGACATATCGATTCTTCGAGGGACATAGGTCCCTGGGAAATGGGAACCAAAGCGTCAATACCGATGGCATAGACCGATTCCCACCCTTCCCCCAACGCGCCGGTAAACGCAATCACCGGCACCGACAAGGGGGCGCAGACGCTTCCAATGCCGGAAAGGACCTTTCCGAAAACCGACTGACCGTCGATTTTTCCTTCTCCGGTCAAAACGAGATCGACGGTTTGTACCTCTTTCAAAAAACCGGTCATGGAAAGAACGGTTTGGATCCCCGATGCGAAAGCTGCGTCAAAAAAGGCGAGAGCCGCAAAGCCGAGCCCTCCCGCCGCGCCGGCGCCTCTTTTTTGGCTGTAATCCTTGCCCAATGTTTTATAGACGGTTTTAGCGTAATGGATCATGCCTTCCTCCAGCAAAGGCAGCGTCTCTTTGGTACCGCCTTTTTGGGGACCAAATACGGCGGTAGCGCCGTTTTCCCCTGTGAGCGGGTTATCTACGTCGCAAAGAAGGGTGATCTTTGCGTTTCGGATGCCGGGATGGATAGAAGAAGGGTCGATTTGTTGGATCAAAGAGAGATTGCCGCCTTTGGGGTGGATTGTTTTTCCTTTTTCATCTAAGAAAATCACGCCAAGCGCCTCTAACGCGCCGGCCCCGCCGTCGTTGGTGGCGCTTCCGCCCACGGTGAGTATGAAATTTTCGACTCCTCGGTTTAAAGCGTCGGCGATCAGCTCTCCGGTGCCGTGGGTGGAGGTGTTCAAAGGATCCCGTTCCTCTTTTGTTAAGAGGGGAAGCCCCGAGGCTTTCGCCATCTCGATAACGGCGGTACCGTCGGAAAGCAAGGCGTATTCACTTTGGATTTTTCGCCCCAACGGGTCGGAAACCCGAAGAGAGATCCGTTTTCCTCCCCTGGCGTCTAAAATACAGTCTAACGTTCCTTCGCCGCCGTCGGCGACGGGAAGGGAAAGAATCTCGCTTTCCGGGAAATGGGCTTTCGCCCTCTCTGAAAGGATGCGGGATACCTCTTTAGCGGACAGGGACCCCTTAAAGGAATCCGGCGCAATCAGGATCTTCAAGCTATTCTCCTTTCCGGTCGAGCAAGCCCAGATGCAAAAACGCCTGATAAAGGCCGTCTCGGTCCACGTCGTCGGTCAGATAATCCGCCGCCGCTTTGATCTCGTCGCCGCCGTTTCCCATGGCCACGCCTACACCGCAGTACTGCAGCATAGGAATATCGATCTTGGCATCGCCGAAAGCGATGGTATCATCCCGTTTTGCGCCGATATGGTCTAAGAGGATGCGCACCGCCTCTCCCTTATCGGTATCTTTGGCGCGAAGATCGCCAAAAAGGGCAAGCTCGCCTTTTCCGCCCCATGTCCCCGCAAGGAGATCGGGGAAGGCGTCTTTGGCGGCGTAAAAGTCGTCTGGGCTGTTTAAAATAAAGCTAATTTTATTGACGTCGTCCCGGTACAGAGATTCCGAAAACCGCATATCCGGAAACGCTTCCTCAACGGTAATGGGAGACGGGACGCCGGTTTTTTGATACGCGTACTTTTCGATCACCGGCTGGCCTTTTTCTTTAAAATGTTCGCTTCCGTATAGGCCGCTGTTGCTTTCCAGATAAAATTCCAATCCCCGTTGGTGGAGAAAATCCACTACTCTTTGGCATTGCTCCAAAGAAAGGCCGTTATGAAGCAGCACTTCGCCCCGGTCCTCCACATAGCCTCCGTTGGCGCCGATTAAGCCGTCGACCCCCATCTCCCAGATCTCCTCGCTCATTTCGGCTTTGCTCCTTCCAGTACAAAGATAGACAAGATGGCCGTTTTTCCGGGCGGTTTGGACCGCCCTTACCGCCGAAGAGGGGAGAATATTTTGGTAATTGACTAATGTTCCGTCTACGTCCAAAAAGATAATTTTTCTCATAGATACCCCTTTATCAGTCGTCGATACCGTACAGGGCGCTGTACTTTTTCGTTAGGTAGTCGATATAAAAATGGGGGTCAAATTCGGTATGGCAGCAGTTTTGGATCACCTCTTTGGGCTTGATGAGAGAGCCAAACCGGTAGATCCGCTCGGTAAGCCAGCTTACAATGGGGGAGAGGTCGCCGTTTTGGATGGTGCCTGGAATATCCAGATCCTTTTCCATGGATGCGTAGATTTGGGCGGCGTAGGCGCTTCCGATGGAGTAGGAAGGAAAGTAACCGAAGGAGCCGCCTGCCCAGTGGACGTCTTGTAAAACGCCTTGGGCATCGTTTGGAACTTCAACGCCCAGGTATTCCCGGTATAAACGGTTCCATTCCCCGGGGAGGTCTTTCACCGAAAGGGTACCGTCAATCAGGCGCTTTTCCAGCTCGTAGCGGATCAAAATGTGAAGAGAATAGGTGAGCTCGTCCGCCTCGATCCGAATGAGGGACGGTTTGCTTTGGTTGACAAAGCGGAAGAGTTCCTCTTCGGTGACGTCTTTGAGCTGTTCAGGGAACAAGGATTTCAGTTTCGGGAAAACAAGATGGATAAATTCCTTCGACCGGCCGATCATATTTTCGAAAAACCTTGACTGGGATTCATGGACGCCCATGCTGGTGCCGGTGGCTAAGATGGACCCGATCAGCTCATCGCCGGTGTTGAGCTCATACAAAGCGTGACCGCCTTCATGGATGACGCTGAACATGTTGGAAGTGAAATTGTGCTCGTCGTAATGGGTGGTGATTCTGACATCGTGTTTATGGAAATTGGTGGTAAAGGGATGGACGGTCTCCGCAATGGCGCAGTAATTTTTGTCGATGGTCAGCACATCCATCAAATAATCGGAAAACTCCTTTTGAAGATAAATCGGGTAGCTTCGAAAGGCAAAATCGCTCCGAAAGGGCGCCTTTTTTTGGATCTTTTGGATCAGGGGGACAAGATTTTTCCGGATGGCGTCGAAGTAGGAGTCCAAAATTTCGGTGGTGAGCCCTTCCTCATATTGGTCGAGCATCACGTTATAGGGGTCCATGTCCGGCTTATAGCATTTCGCGAACCGGCGCTCATAACCGATAATTTCCTCCAAAACGGGCGCAAAGGCGTCGTAGTCGTTGTTCTCCTTGGCGTTTGCCCAGATATGCTCCGACTGGCTCAAAAGATTTTGGTAGGCGAGATACTCGTCTTTCGGGATACTTTGGATCCGTTTTAAGTTTTTGTAGAGTTCCTCCGCCTCCCGCACCGTCTGGTGATCCACCTCATCCCTGTGGGCGAGGATTTCTTCCAGCATAGGCTTTAAATTTGGCGACGCGGTGATTTGGTACAAAGCGTCGTTTAATACCGCAAAGGTGCCCTGAAGCTCCACATAGGACATTTTCGGCGCTGCCGTCTGGCTGTCATAGTTTAGCATTTCTAAAGCGTGTTGGTATGCAAGACGCTGTTTTTGATGTTCTTTCAGTTTTTTTACCGTTTCTTTCATAAATATTCCTCATTTCAGTAAAAATAGGGCGTCTTCTTTGGACATCCCGGTCATATGAGTGAGATGTGAGACAAAACGCAGCAGGGAGTCTTTGGGGTCCTCCCGATAGGCTTCTTCCATAAAGTCTTCCCCCAGCAGCGCCTCCGGTGTGGAATAGACGGACACCGGCCAGCCGTAAGGCTCTCCCTTTCGATTTTTCTTGGGGATCAGTCCCCGGATAACGAGATACCCTTTCATCTGTAAAGATGTAATTACGGTATCGAAGCCTTTTTCTCCTCCTTTTTGGAATCCGGCGAGACGTTTGACTTCGTGGGCGGGGAGAAGGACGTCCTTTTCGAAAAAGAGGTCCATGATCTTTTTTTCCTTGCGGGATATGAGCCCGTCTTCGTAAGCGGCGTCAAAATCATATCCCTGACGCCGGTAGTTCATTAGTACGGGATACCATTCTTTGGAGACAAAGGCGGCGCTTTTTTGACACAATTTTCCGTAAAGGAATTCCCCTTTTGCGGCGATGCGCTTTCGCCATTCCCAAGGGTCCGTCTTTTCTTCTCCCGTGTGCCAACGGATTCCTTCCCCCGAAAGGGCATACAGAGAAAAGCCTTCCCTTTCTCCCAGTCCTAAAGGGAGCACGCCATAAGCCGAAATTCGCGTTTCGAGCTCTTCGATGGATGTGATGGGTGAAAGTAAAACCATATTCTCCCTTCTTTCTTTTGATTTTGTTTCATTTTACCATATGGAAAATTCCTTTGCAACCGAGAAGTGTTTTATTGAAAGGACAACAAAAGGGACTTTTTGCTCTTATGTAAAAAGTATTGTCGAAAAAAGAAGAAAAGTGGATTGCTCTTTTTTGTGTTTTTTGGTAAAATGAAGACAGAGTTTCATTTATTGAGGAAATGGAGGGACTTTAATGAGAGCAGATGGAAAGAGAGTAAAGGCGCCGGACGCGATGTACGCCATTGTTCCGTATATTATGAACAAGCGGTACGATGCCATGAATATGATTACCGTCCGTTTCCCGTATCAACCGGTACATGATTACATCAAACGGAAGCGGAAAGAGGGCGTTTCCTTAAGCCATATGGCGGTGCTGCTGGCGGCATATCTGCGGGTAGCGGCGGAATTTCCCCTTTTAAATCGGTTTGTGGTGAATAAAAAAATTTACGCGAGGAACAGCTATACTATCAGTATGGTTATCATGCGGCCGGGGGACGAAGAAGGGACCATGACAAAGGTGGATTTGGAACCTACGGATACGATTTTTGACGTCAACCGGAAAATGGATGAATTTATTACGAAAAATAAGGCCGGCGTAGGAAGCAACAGTACCGACCGGCTGATGAAAATTTTATTAAAGATTCCGGGGTTAGTGAATGTGGGCGTCGGGCTGTTTAAGCTGATGGATCGATACGGATTGCTGCCCAAAGCCTTGATCCAGGCAAGTCCCTTCCATGCGAGCTTGTGTATTTCTAATCTTGCCAGCATCCGGACGGGGCACATCTATCATCATTGCTATGAATTCGGCACCGTAAGTTTGTTTATTACGATTGGGATTCCGGAAAAACAGCTCGAGATGGTGGATGGAGTTCCCAAAGAAGTTCGCTATATGCCGTTAGGCATTGTTATGGACGAGCGGATCTGTTCCGGGCACTACTATTCCCGGGTATTTCGGCGGCTTTCTTCCTATATGGATGATCCGTCTTTGCTGGAGTTGCCTCCGAAAATAGTAAACTACGACGATGTTTACCAAAAGGCGTAACGCTTTTGAAATATCAAATATGTAAAGGACGGGAAACGATGGATCGGGATTTTAACCTGGTGGAAATGGGCGTACAAAAGCATATCGCTTTAATTGCCCACGATAACCGGAAAGAAGATTTGGTCGCATGGACCAAAGCGAACAAGGAAGTGCTGTCGCATCATTTTCTTTGCGGTACCGGTACGACGGCGAAACTCATTTCGGAGGAGACGGGGCTTCCCGTGACCGGCCTTCGGAGCGGCCCTTTGGGCGGGGATCAGCAGGTAGGGTCCCGAATTGCCGAGGGGGCTATCGACTTTATGATTTTTTTCTGGGATCCTCTGGCGGCGCAGCCTCATGATCCCGATGTCAAGGCGCTTTTGCGGATCGCGGTGCTTTACGATATCCCGGTGGCGATGAATCAATCTACCGCCGACTTTCTTTTTTCTTCGGCGCTGATGGATACCGAGTACAGCCGAAAAATCATTGATTACGAAAAAAGGCTCAAACAGAGAGCCAAGCGGTTTAAAGAAGGAACCTTGCGGGATGAAACCGCGGGGTAACCATCTGATGCGGATAGGAAGGCGGCGTGATATGACGTCGCTTTTTGCTTGGGAGAGACGTATTGACAAGGCGTTTCAAATAAGGTACCATAAGCTTGTTTGAAACGGGGAAGGAGAGAATGGTATGAAACAATGTATGGATGCGGATAATTTGCATCGCCGGTTAAAAAAGATTATCGGTCAGGTACAAGCAATTGACCGCATGATCGATGAAGATATTCCCTGTGAAGATATTCTATCCCAGCTCAACGCCGCCAAATCCGCTTTACATAAATGCGGACAGGTGGTTTTGGAAGGACATATTAAACATTGCGTTCGGGATGGGATTGAACATGGGGACGCGGATAAAACCATTGAGAGTTTTACCAAAGCGGTGGAGCGATTTTCCAATATGGGATAAAAAAACAGCCGATTTTCGGCTGTTTTTTTTATTTTCCTCTTGACACATGATACCCATAGGGGTATCATAAGGCTATACCCCCATAGGTATAGACAGGAGGCTCTTATGATGACGGGAATCAAAAAATTGGAGCAGTTTTTAGAACTGGGCGGGACAAAAAAGGAGATTGCGTTTTTGATCCTTTCCGGTATCGCGCTGCTCATTAGCATTTTTAAACCGTTTCCGCTCCCCGTGGATGCGGCGTGGGTCGCGATTATCCTTTGCGGTGTGCCCATTTTGCTGGAAGCGTTTATCGGGCTGGTAACTGCTTTCGACATCAAGGCGGATGTGCTGGTTTCGTTGGCGCTGATTGCTTCCGTTAGTATCGGCGAAGATTTTGCGGCGGGGGAAGTGGCGTTTATTATGCAGCTTGGCGCGCTGCTCGAGGATTTGACGGTAGCGAAAGCGAGAGCGGGCATTGAAAAGTTAGTCCATTTGACGCCGCATACAGCCCGGGTGCTGACCGGGGCGGGAGAGGAGATTCTTCCCGCGGAGCAGGTAAAGGTAGGCGATCGCCTTCGGGTGCTGCCCGGAGAGACGGTGCCGGTGGATGGGGTCATTTTGTCCGGCCAAACCTCCGTCAATCAGGCGGTGATGACGGGGGAATCCCTCCCGGTGGACAAGCAGACGGGCGACGAGGTATTCAGCGGTACCGTCAACCAGTTCGGCGCATTCGAGATGGAAGCCACCAAGGTAGGGGAGGATAGCTCGCTGCAACGAATGATCCGTCTCGTCCAATCGGCGGACGCGGGGAAGGCGAAAATCGTGGGTCTGGCGGACCGGTGGGCCACATGGATTGTGGTTATTGCCTTGACGGCCGCCGCTTTGACATGGATCATTACCGGGGAGATCATTCGGGCGGTGACCATTTTGGTGGTATTTTGCCCCTGCGCGCTGGTGTTGGCGACGCCCACCGCCATTATGGCGGCGATTGGAAACGCCACCCGTCATGGGTTCCTGGTTCGGGAAGGAGACGCGCTGGAACGGTTGGCGACGGTAAAAAAAGTGGCTTTTGACAAGACGGGAACTTTGACTTACGGAAGGCCCCAGGTAGTTGCGGTAAAAAGCTGGTCCGACCGGTATTCTTCCGGGGAAGTGTACGAATTTACCGCCGCCGCGGAGCAATTTTCGGAACATCCTTTGGGGAAAGCGGTGGTATCCTGTTACCAGAATGAGACAGGAAAAGCCCTCACTTTGGCTTTGGATTTTCGTATGATCCCCGGCCGGGGCGTTTCGGCGACAGTAGATGGAAAGCGGCTTTTAGCGGGAAATGAAGCGCTTTTTTGGGAACAGGGCGTCGCCTTGCCTAAGGATCCGCAAATAGAGCAGTTTCTTTCCCAGGGAAGCACTCTGATTTATGTAGCAATCGACGGTGAAGCGGCGGGGTATCTCGCTCTTTCCGATACGGTGCGGGAAAGCAGCGAGGGCTTGATCCAAAGTCTTTCCCAAAGCGGGGTCGAAGCGGTTTTGCTGACGGGGGACAGCGAAAATGCCGCCCGGTATATCGGAAATCAGCTTCACATCCGGGAGGTGCACGCCCATTGTCTTCCCGAAAATAAACTCCAATACATCGACCGTTTCCAGAAAGAAGGCAGCAATATCTGTATGATCGGAGATGGAATCAACGATGCGCCGGCGCTGAAGATGGCGACGGTTGGGATCGCTATGGGCGGCGTGGGAAGCGATATTGCGGTGGAAGCCGCCGATATCGCGCTGGTAAACGACGACATCAAAGAGCTTCCCCATTTGGTGTCTCTGTCGAAACGAATGATGACCACCATTCATTGGAATCTTATCTTTTCTATGGGACTGAACTTTCTCGCCATTACCCTTGCCATTGCCGGCGTGCTGAATCCGGTAATCGGCGCGTTGGTCCACAATGCCGGTTCGGTGGCCGTTATTATCAACTCGGCGCTGTTGCTGCGCTGGAAAAAGAAAGAACAAAAGCGTTAGGTATTTCCGACTTTTGGGCGTAAAAAAACGATGGACGAAAGTCCATCGTTTTTTTAAATGCGAAGGGTCTTTTGTAAAAAGGCTTTCAGCCGTTCACTTTTGGGATGGTTAAAAATCTCTTCCGGCGTTCCCTCTTCCGCGATCTGACCGCCGTCCATAAAGATGACCCGGTCGGCGACTTCTCGGGCAAAGCCCATTTCGTGGGTCACCACTAACATGGTCATCTGCTGCTTGGCGAGATCCTTCATGACCGCCAGCACCTCGCCGGTGATCTCCGGATCCAGCGCGCTGGTGGGTTCGTCAAATAGCATCAAAGCGGGGTTCATCGCCAAACCTCGGGCAATGGCGACCCGTTGTTTCTGGCCGCCGGAAAGCTGGGAGGGGTAGGCGTCCGCCTTATTTTCCAGCCCTACTAACTTTAAAAGCGCTTTCGCCTGTTCGGTCGCTTCCTTTCGATCCTCTTTTTTGACGACGATGGGGGCATAGCGAATGTTTTGGATACAGGTCATGTGGGGGAAAAGATTGAAGTGTTGGAAAATCATCCCTGTGTTCAAGCAGATCCGCGCTGCTTCTCTTTCCGACACATAAACGGGCTTTCCGTCTTCACCGGTGGAAACCAGCGTCTCCCCGTTGATGATGATATTGCCCGAAGTAACCCGTTCCAGCCGGTTGACACAGCGAAGCAGGGTGCTTTTTCCCGAGCCGGAAGGTCCGATAATGGCGACGGTTTCTCCTTTGTTGACCGAAAGGCTCACATCCTTTACCGCGTAAAAATCGGAGAACTGTTTGACGATATGCTCCATTTTTAATACAGGTTCCATGTCAGTTTCCTTTCGCTTCATGGCGGGAGAACCGCTTTTCCAGATACCGGGACAGGAAGGTGAGTCCCGCGGTAAACAGTAAGTAAATGATTGCCGCCACCGCGTAAGCCGCGGCGTTGACATCCCGGTTGACCGCTCCTTTCGCCGCCTTGAGAAGTTCGGCAACGCCGATGGTAGAGACTAACGCTGTATCTTTAATTAGGGTAATCATCTCGTTGGATACCGGCGGCAGCACCCGTTTGATGGTTTGGGGAAGGATAATCCCGAACATGGTTCGCGCCTTTCCGATCCCTAAGGAGAGCGCCGCTTCATGCTGGCCCCGGTCGATGCTTTCGATTCCCGCTCGGTAAATTTCCGCCAAATACGCCGCGTAGTTTAAAACAAAGGTGATGACGGCGGTGGTGAAACTGGACCAGGCGATGTTGAAAGCGATGGGAAGAAAGAAATAAAAGAAGAAAAGCTGGAGCATCAGCGGGGTTCCCCGAAAAATCCAGATATAGCTTTTCGCGAGAAAGCGGATAACGCGAAACCGGCTGTTGCTCCCGAGGGCAAAGGGGAGGCCCAGGGGAATGGACATCAAAAGGGTCAAGACAAACAGCTTTACCGTGGTGACGGCGCCGCTCAAAAGGGCGGGAAGCAATGTCTCCACATAGGTCAGCGTTTCCATCAGTTCCTTAAAAAACGTATCCAACCATTCCATAGGCCGCTCCTTCTGTCAAAACAAATTATTCGTCGTAGCCTTCCAAAATTACAATGTTTTTGCCGAACCATTTCTCGCTGATCTCGGCGGCGGTACCGTCGTCGATCAAAGCGGAGATGGCTTCCGTCAGCTTCGCGGCCACATCGGTATCTTCTTTCCGGCAGCCGATGGCGTAAAAGTCGTCGCCAAAGTTAAATTCCGCAACCGCCATTTTTTCCTCTAACTGGCTGTTTTTATATTCGCCCAGCACTTCGTCGACCACCATGCAGTCGATCCGCCCCGCCTGCATATCCATGATAACTTCATCGTAGGTGGGGTACTGGGTAATCTTGTCCTTAAAGAGATCGTAGTCGGGGTTGGCTTCCATCATTTCCAGCGCGGCGCTGCCTTCCTGGGTACCGATGTTGTAGTTGGCGAGGTCGGCGGCGGATGTAATATTGATGGACGCGTCTTTGGTCATAATGACGATCCGGTTATTTAAGTACTTATCGGTGAGCGCCATGCTTTCTTGGCGTTCCTCGGTGGCGGACATACCGTTCCAGAGGCAATCCACCCGTTTAGAGGAAAGGGCTAACTCTTTTCCGTTCCAGTCGATGGGAAGAAATTCCACGGTAATGCCAAGCTGTTCGGCGACCGCATTCGCCAAATCGATATCAAGCCCACTAAATCGCCGTTTTCATCCCGAAATCCCATGGGCGCGAAAGTATCGTCCAGGCCGACGATGAGCGTTCCTTTGTCTTCGATGTACGCCCAGCCCGTCAGTTCTCCATCGGTGGATTCTTCGCTTTCGGAACTTTCCGAGCTGTCCGAGCCGGTATTTTCCTCTTCCGTTTGGGAAGAACTGCCTTCCGAGCTGGAATTGATGTCGCTGTCGTTGTTACAGGAAACCATAACCGTCAGCATCATCATTGAGGATAACAACAATGCAAGTATTTTTTTCATACATATTCCCTCCAGAATTTAGTGCGTTACTATGACAGCACGCTATCAAACTATAGCATATTCCCCTATGGTTGTCAAGAAAAGGAAACATGTTGAAAAAACGGCATATCTATGGTACACTTTCTTCGAAAATGGGAGGGTGTCATGAACGAATACGATCTGCAAATGATGCGGCTGGCGCTCCGGGAAGCAGAAAAGGCGGCGGCTGCGGGAGAAACGCCGGTAGGGGCGGTTCTCTGCTGGGAAGGAAGAGAAGAGCCTGTCGCGACGGCGGGAAACCTTCGGGAGACGAAAAAAAACGCTTTGTACCATGCGGAGCTTTTGGCTATCCACAAAGCTTGCGCTCGTCTTGGCGGATGGAGGCTTTGGAAAGGGACATTGTATGTGACGTTGGAGCCGTGCCCCATGTGCGCCGGCGCGATTTTAAACGCCAGACTCAAGCGGGTGGTGTTCGGCGCTTACGACCAAAAAGGGGGCGCGATGGGAAGCGTTTTTTCCCTGTTCGACTATCCTTTCAATCATAAGCCTCAAATTGAGGGCGGCGTTATGGCGAAGGAATCCGAAGCCCTGTTGAAACAATTTTTTTATGAGCTTCGGGAAAAGAGAAAAGCTCCTTTTTCCGAAAAATAGGGGAAGCGTAAAAAGGACCCGGTTTACTCCGGGCCCTTTTTTGTTTTATTTTTCAGTAATCAGATTCTGGACAGCCTCGCAGATTTTTCTTGCCACGTAAGGGTTGTTCATGGTATACAGGTGGATACCGTCTACCCCCTGCGCCAGCAAGTCGACGATCTGGTCGATAGCATAAGCGATACCCGCGTCTCTCAGCGCTTCGGCGTTATGCTCATAGCGGGACATCATCTTGGCGAACTTGGAAGGGAGAGAGGCGCCGCAAAGGGTAACCATCCGCTCGATCTGCTTTTTGTTGGTTACCGGCATAATGCCCGCCTCAATGGGAACGTTGATACCGGCGATTTTCGCTTTTTCCAAAAATTCGTAGAAGCATTGGTTATCAAAAAACAGCTGGGAAATGAGGTGGGTGGCGCCGGCGTCGATTTTTTCCCGAAGGTGAATGATATCGGCGACCATGCTTTCGGCTTCGGTATGGCCCTCCGGATAACAGGCGCCGATAATGTCAAAATCGCCATGCGCCTTAATAAAAGCTACCAAATCGGAAGCGTAGCGGAAATCCTTTTTCGGCTCTAAATCCGGCACCGGGTCGCCCCGCAGCGCCAAGATGTTCTCAATGCCCTCCGCTTTGAATTGCTTTAGCATCTCCAAAACGTCCTCTTTGGTTAAGTTGATGCATGGCAGATGGGCGACGCTTTCCACATGGTACTTATTTTTGATATCCGACGCGATCTTTAATGTGGAAGCGCAGTTTTCACTTCCTCCGGCTCCGTAAGTAACGCTGATAAAATCCGGATGGAGATCGCAAAGCTCATCCAGAGTTTTATATACCGTTTCTATAGGAGAATTGCGTTTCGGCGGAAAAATTTCAAAAGAGAGGACGGTTTTTTTTTGAAACAAAGTGGATGTTTTCATAAAAATACTCCTTTTCTGAATGCAAATTGCAGGGGAAATAAGGGTTGTGAAAAAATTAACTCTTACATTTATTTATTATACTTTCTTTTTCTTAATTTTTCAAGAAAGCAAAGTAATTTTTTTCCCAAAAAAGAGAGAAAAAGTCGTTTTACCACCGGCTGTGTTTTAAGACTTGACATAACTTGAAAATATAGGAAAAAAACTTAGAAAATATCTGTAACGTCCGCGATGATTTTGGTGAATTTAACAAAAAGAAAAGTTTCTCTTTGTTTGTTAATTAACCTTGAAAACAAAACCAAAGCGTGGTATAATGAAGCCATTAAAATTGAGGAGGGAAAGAGATGTCTTTTAAGTGGGCGGTCAACTGGATGGGCCGCCAAAAATGGAGGTTGGTGTTATCCATTGTATTGAATATCATAGGAGTAGGCCTCATGACGTATGAGCCTTTTATTTTTTCCGATATTGTGGATAATATCCTGATGCCTCAACAGTTTGACCGGCTGCTCCCGGCGCTGGGGTACTCCCTTTTTATCGGCTCTTTGTTTATGATTTGCCGGTACTTTGTAAGTATTCTCGCGGAGCAGGCGGCACAGCATGCGGTATATCGATTGAAAGGAGCGTTATTTGACAAGCTGTTGAAACAGACGCCCAGTTTTTTCCGCGGCACGAAGGTGGGAGATTTGATCAATAAATGCAGCGGCGACGTCGAGGTTATGAATCGCTTTTTGTGTTTTATTATTCCTCAGGCTGTGGAATCGGCGTTGATGCTGGCCTTTACTTTGGTGGTGTTTTTACGGATCAACTGGGTCTATACGTTGATTTTATTTTCCATTACCCCGTTTACGGCTCTGGTGGCGTCTCAGCTGGGAAAAAAGGTGCGTCCCGCGTTTAAGGCCGCCCGTGAACAGTTAAGCGACTTAAACACTGTAGTACAGGAAAATATCAGCGGAAACCGGGTGGTTAAAGCCTTTGTCCGGGAAGATTTTGAGATGGAAAAGTTCCAAAAGGAAAACCAGGCGTACAAGGATAAAAACATTCGTGCCATGTACATATGGCTCACCTACGGCCCGGTTATCAGTTCTCTGTCCAGCCTTTTGACGGTGGTGAACCTGACGGTAGGCGGCGTTATGGTGGTTTTGGGAAACATCACCTTAGGACAGCTCACCGTTTTCCTCTCTTTGGCGTGGGCGTTGAACGAACCGATGGAGATGCTCGGAACGTTAGTCAACGACTATCAGCGTTTTCTCGCGTCTATTGAAAAGGTCATGGAGTTATATTATTCCCCTGTGGAAATCGAAAGCCCCGAAGTGGATCAGTGTCCCGAAGAGGTAACGGGCGACATCCGGTTCGAGGATGTTTCCCTCGCCTTTGGCAATACCCATGTATTGTCTCATATCAACATTCATATTACGCCGGGAGAGACCATCGGTATTATGGGGCCTACGGGTTCCGGTAAGACCATGCTCGTCAATCTTATCAACCGGTTTGTGGATCCCACCGAGGGCGCTGTTTATATCGACGGTGTCAACGTCAAAGATTACGCTCTTCCCCGGCTCCGGAAAAATGTGGCGATGACCATGCAGGATATTTTCCTCTTTTCCGATACGGTGGAATCCAACATTGTCTACGGTGTTCCCGACGCCCCCATGGAGACGGTAATCCGGTCGGCGACCATTGCCGACGCCAGAGGGTTTATCGAAGAGATGCCGGAGAAATACGACACCATCGTCGGAGAGCGGGGAACCGGACTTTCCGGCGGACAAAAGCAGAGAATTTCTCTGGCGAGAGCGCTTGCCATGGACGCGCCGATTCTGATTTTGGATGACACCACCTCGGCGGTGGATATGGAAACCGAGCAGTATATTCAAGAACAGCTCCGTTCTCTGCCCAAAAAGGCGACTACCATTATTATTGCCCAGAGAATCTCCTCGGTGATGCATGCCGACCATATCTATATTCTGGATAAGGGAGAGGTTTTGGAGCACGGCACCCATCAGGAGCTGATGAAACAAAAAGGATACTACTATACCACATGCGTTTTGCAGCATGGATTACTGGAAGAGGGGAGTGAAGCGTAGTGGCCAGAAATAAATTCAACGTGGATGAAGAGCTGGAATCCCCTTTTGACATAAAACAGTTTGCCAGAAGTTTATCCTATGTTAAAAAATACAAAATCCAGTTTCTGTTGGCGTTCACTTTCAGCGCCCTTTCCAGCGTTTTAGCGTTGGTTTCTCCCAAAATCCAGGCGTATGTTATCGACGTCTTGATTCCGGCGGGAGGCATCCAATGGATTGTGATTTTGGGCGTTATTTACTTTGCTGTCAACATTTTGATCGTTTTGGCGAACCGGGCTCGCTCCCGGATTACGGTCCGGACTGCCCAAAGCCTCATCACCGATATGCGCACCGACGTCTTTTCCCATTTGCAGAAGCTCAGCTTCGATTATTACGACAGCCGGCCTCATGGAAAGATCCTCACCCGTGTTATCAACTATGTGAACTCGGTGTCCGATTTCCTGTCTAACGGTTTGATTGACGCGGTGTTGCAGGTGCTCAACATGATTTTCATTTTCTTCTTCATGCTCAGCATTTCGCCGCGGATGACGTTGGTGGTTTTGGCGGGTCTTCCCATCTTCCTCATTTATGTTCGAATCACCAAACCCAAACAGCGTTTATACCGTCAGCTTCGCGCCAATAAGCAATCCAATACTACGGCGTATCTGTCGGAAAACATCAACGGGGTGAAAGTGACCCAAAGCTTTGCCCGGGAGGAAATGAACTCCGGCATCTTCCATGGACTGCTGGAAGAGACGAGAGTTTACTACCTGCGGGCGGCGTATTTAGCCCACGGTATGTGGCCGATGTCCGCCTTTTTGAGTCGTGTGGTGCGAATCGCTATCTATCTCGCGGCCATTTATCTGTTCCGGGATGATTTTATTGTCGACGGCTTGGTCCAGGTAGGCGCGATCGTGGCGATGACCAACTACAGCAACCGGTTCTGGGGACCGATCCAGCGGCTGGGTAATATCTGGAACCAGCTTTTGGATACGGCGGCGTATCTGGAGCGTATTTTCCAGGTCTTGGATGAACCGGTCACCGTAGACGATCGGGAAGACGCGGAAGAATTGCCTCCCATTCGGGGCGAAGTGGACTTTAAGGATGTCCTCTTTGAGTATGAAAAAGGCGTTCCGGTTTTGAAACATGTAAGCTTCCATGTCGCTCCCGGTGAGTCTATTGCGTTAGTGGGACCTACCGGCGCCGGAAAATCTACCATTATCAACTTGCTGTCCCGTTTTTACAATGTGACCGAGGGAAGCGTCACCATCGACGGGATCGACCTTGCGGGAGTCACCTTGCGCTCGTTGCGTCAGCAGATGGGGGTTATGCTTCAGGATACCTTCATTTTCTCCGGTACCATCATCGATAATATTCGCTACGGTCGGCTGGACGCTACCGACGAAGAATGTATCGCCGCGGCCAAAGCGGTTCACGCGGATGAATTCATCAAAGATATGGAAAAAGGGTATTATACCGAGACCAACGAACGGGGCGAGGGGCTTTCCGCCGGTCAGCGGCAGCTTATTTCTTTCGCCCGGACCCTTCTTTCGGATCCCCGCATTTTGATTTTGGATGAAGCGACCTCTTCCATCGATACCAATACCGAACGCTTGGTGCAGGAAGGTATCGCCGCTTTGCTGAAAGGGAGAACTTCCTTTATTGTGGCGCACCGCCTTTCCACCATCAAAAACTGCGACCGGATTATGTATATCCTGGGCGGCGAGATCGTGGAAGTGGGAAACCATACCGAGCTGATGAAACAAAAAGGTCTGTATTACGAGCTTTATATGTCGCAGTTAAACCAGCTGCGGGAGTTGGACGAAGAATCGGCTTGATACCGTATCTCTGCCGCAGCAGTATGCGGCATCCATAGCGCGGAAGGATACGCGTTTTGTGCAAATATTGGGGCAGATCGGGAGGAATCTGTCCCAATATTTTTTAACGTCGAAATAAGATCAAGGGATGTATCAAAAAAAGCCTTCGGCATGATGGGGGATTTCCTATGGTTTCTTTTTGGTAACTACCGCACAAAAAAGTGCGTACTTTACAAAACGTCCTAATAAAATTATGATGGTTTTAATAAGGTTACGGCGGATCGCTCCTTTGTTAAAGTAAAAGCTTGGTTTACAAATGAGGCGAAAACGGCTTTATGGTAACGGGAAACGAAAGGTTTCATTTGGTTCAAACGACGGAAGGGGGATGAAAATTGTGACACAAGGGCAGCAATTGGATTATTTAATTTCCTATTTGCTTCGCGAGCGGAAAAGCGAGGACAAAAATTGGATTTCGGGTCGTATCGAGGACAAACAGCGCCTGTTTCGTTCCCTGATGAATCTGCGCCCTCCCGCCCCCATTGATCGGGAATTTTTAGAGGTACAAGACGAATATCTGCAAAATGTGGCGGCGAAAAAGGGGATAACCCGAATGGAAACTATGTCTCCCGTGAAACCGGGTGTGTACCTGTGGCAGGGGGACATTACCACCCTCGCGGTGGACGCAATTGTAAACGCCGCCAACAGCCAAATGCTTGGCTGTTTTGTTCCCTGCCACAACTGTATTGATAACGCTATTCATTCCGCCGCCGGTGTGCAGCTTCGATGGGAATGCGCGCAAATTATGGGGCAGCGGTTGCATTACCCTACGGGGGAAGCCATGATTACCAAGGCCTACAATCTGCCATGTCGCTATATTCTCCACACAGTGGGGCCGGTGATTCAAAGGGAGGTTACCGATAGGGATCGCGCGCTGTTGTCCCGTTGTTATCATTCCTGTCTGGAACTGGCCGCGGCTCACGGATTAAAAACGGTTGCTTTTTGCTGCATTTCTACCGGCGAATTTCATTTTCCCAATGAATTGGCGGCGCGAATCGCCGTCCAGTCGGTAAGCGACTACCAACAAAAAGCTTCGAATGGAATGGAGGTTATTTTCAATGTTTTCAAGGACGTGGACCGGGACATCTACCAACGCTTATTGGGATGAAATAAAACGCTTAAAATATGCGCTTGACACGGCCGACGCGGTCCTCGTTGGCGCCGGCGCCGGATTATCTACTTCCGCCGGGTTTACCTATATGGGAAAACGATTCCAGGATCACTTTTCCGATTTTATCCGAAAATACGGCTTTCAGGACATGTATTCCGCCGGTTTTTACCCCTACGACACGCTGGAAGAGCGCTGGGCGTATTGGAGCCGGTATATCGACATCAATCGCTATCAAAACGCCCCGAAAGACACCTATCAAGATCTGTTGGCGCTTTTGCGGGGGAAGGACTATTTTGTGCTCACCACCAACGTGGATCACTGTTTCCAAAAGGCGGGGTTTGAGAAAAAGAGGCTGTTTTATACACAGGGGGATTACGGGCTGTGGCAATGTTCCAAGCCTTGTCACAACAAGACCTACGACAATGAGATTACAGTAAAAAAGATGGTTGCCCAGCAGAAGGATATGCGGGTGCCTACAGAACTTGTCCCGTATTGCCCCGTGTGCGGCGCGCCTATGACGATGAACCTCCGCGCGGACCATACTTTCGTCGAGGATTCAGGCTGGCATAAAGCGGCAAAGCAATATGAGGATTTTGTCGACCGGCATCAGGGGGCGCACATGGTGTATCTGGAATTGGGCGTAGGGAACAACACGCCGGTCATTATAAAATATCCGTTTTGGCATATGACCTATCAAAATCCAAAAGCCATCTATGCATGCGTCAATTTGCGGGAAGCGTATTGCCCTAAGGAAATTGAAAAACAATCTATCTGTATCCAAGAGGATATCGGTGATGTTTTGAAAGCGCTTTGCGCGTCTTAAGAAGAAAATTTTTGTCAAAATCCGGTTTCCATTAAGAGACCGGATTTTTTCTATTTTACCACTTGTAAAAAATATTTTTGAATAAAAAGAAAAATAGGGAATGGACGGACCGCTGGCACTTTGGTAACATAAGACCAGGAAAAGGAGAGATGTGAATTGTTACTGGGAGAAAATATTCAGCGATTTCGAAAGAAAAAACGTTTGACGCAAGAACAACTTGCCGAAGCGATGGGGGTCACAGTGGGCGCTGTCTCCAAATGGGAGAATAACCTCGCGAAGCCTTCGGTGGAATTGGTGGCAGCCCTTTCTTCCTATTTTCGGGTCTCCGCGGACGTGTTGTTGGGGATTTCCTGGGAAAAAGATTCGCCACAAGCGCTTCAAAAGAAGATCAAACAGCTGGAGAGAGAAAAAAACTTTGAGGAAGGGGAGAAAACGGTCAAGGAGGCGCTGCGCCGATATCCCAATCATCTCGGTGTGATTTTCGAATCCGCCCGGTTTTACGCCGGTTTTGGGATTGTGGCTCGTCGAGACGATATGCTTGACCGGGCGCTGACGCTATATCACCATGCGGCGGAGCTTGCCGATGAAGAGCAAGATCCTCTCATCAACGAAAACGTAATCGAGTTCAATATGGCGGAAATCTATCAAAACCGCAATTGTCTCGATAAGGCAATTGCCCTTTATGAAAAGCACAATCTCAACGGCGCGAATGATGATCGCCTAGGCCAATGCTATTTTCTCAAAAAGGAGTATTCCAGGGCGAGGACCCTTTCGGAGAAAGGCATGATCTCTGTGGTGTTGCGCCTGTTTAACTGCGTCCAAACCCTGCTCTACCTAGACGCCGCGGATGGAATGCGAAAGGAAGGCGTGGATTTGGCGCTTTGGATGAAAGGAGTCAATGACGGACTGATAAGAACGGAAATGGGCTGTTATTTTCAAAAGCTGAACGCGATTTTATGTACCTTTGCCGCCATGTTGTCGGCAACGGTGGACGAGGAGCAATCGGTTTCTCTGCTGAAAGAAGGATTTTCTTACGCGAAAGCGTTTGATCGGGCGCCGAACGGCAATTGGAGCAATTTTCGTTTCTATCACGGGGAAGCATATTCGAGCTTAGACGACGGAGGGGAAACCGCATGGGATGCGATGCGGCGCCTTTTCATCCACGGCATCGACGTAGAGATCCCTAAGCTGTTTTCCTTGTTGGAAGAAGAAAAAAAGAAGCGGCAAGAAGAATAAAAAAACGCCAGGTTCCTTAAATGAGAAGCGAAAAGATTCGTCAAATTTTCTGAATTTTAATTTTTAATCAATGGAAAAATGGGATTTTCTATAAATTTTAAAGAAAGAAAAGGAAAGGCGAAAACCATGGGTTGACATTTCAGTTAGTCTATGCTAACATAATTTTAGTTAGTTAATACAAACTTTTTCCAAAGAGGGGGCGGAATAGTGATGCCTTTATCGATGGCCTTGCCAAATGATGAAACTTCGATCAAAAAGATCGGGGGACGAAGCGAAGTCAAGAAGTTTTTGGAAAAACACAGGTTTGTTCCGGGCGCAAAGGTTACGGTGCTTTCTCACAATGGAGGGAATGTCATCGTAAAGATTAAAGAATCTCGGGTTGCGGTTAGCCGGGAAATGGCTATGAAAATTATGGTGTAAAGGAGCAGTGGGAATGAAAACCTTAAAAGAGGCGGGCATCGGCGAGACGGTTGTTGTCAAAAAATTAAACGGGAAGGCGCGATCAAACGACGAATTATGGATATGGGGATTACAAAAGGCGTATCGGTAACGGTGCGGAAGGTGGCGCCTTTGGGGGATCCCGTAGAAGTGACGGTCCGCGGTTACGAGCTTTCCTTGCGGAAGGCGGACGCGGAGCAAATCGAGGTGGAATAGTTCTTTTGGCGGGGGAAGCCCTGCGTTTTTTCAAACACAAAAGTTAGTTTAATCTAACTAAGTAAAAGGAGCTTTCAAATGGACGAATTGAAGATTGCGTTAGCGGGAAACCCCAATTCAGGAAAAACCACATTTTTCAACGCCTTGACCGGTTCGAACCAGTTTGTGTGAAACTGGCCGGGAGTTACGGTAGAAAAAAAGGAAGGACGGCTCAAAGGCAATAAAAGCGTCATTATTACCGATCTCCCCGGTATTTATTCTCTTTCCCCGTATACGCCGGAAGAGATGGTGGCGCGAAACTATCTGGTGGATGAATCGCCGGATGCGGTGCTCAATATTGTGGACGGATCCAATCTGGAACGAAATTTGTATCTGACCACCCAGCTTTTGGAGATGGGGATCCCGGTTGTGGTCGCGGTCAATATGATGGATATTGTAAAGAAAAACGGGGATCATATCGATTTGGAAATCCTTTCGAAGCGTCTGGGATGCCCGGTGGTGGCGATTTCCGCTTTGAAGGGAGAGGGAATTTTTAAAGCGGCCGACGCGGCGGTATTCGCAGCCAAAGAGGGAAAAGCGCCGGAAATTCCCCATCGGTTTTCGGGGAGCGTCGAGCATGCCATCGCGCACATCGAAGAGGCGTTGCTGCATACTTTCCCCGAGGAGAAACAGCGTTTTTGCTATTAAGCTGTTTGAGCGGGATCAAAAAATGATCGAAAAGCTGAAGTTTACTCCCGCTCAAATCGCCCATATCGAACAGGACATCCGTTCCTGTGAAGAAGAAATGGAGGATGACGCCGAAAGTATTATCACCGGCGAACGATACGAGTACATCGCATCGGTGATCGCATCCTGTTACCAAAAAAAGAAAACCGGCGCCCTTTCGGTTTCCGACCGGATCGACCGGATCGTCACCAATCGGATTTTCGCGCTCCCCATTTTCGCGGTCATTATGTTTTTGGTGTACTACATTTCGGTTACCACCGTGGGGACCTGGGCAACGGATTGGACCAACGACGTTTTATTTGGAGAGATCATCCCTCCGGCGGTGAAAAGCTTTTTAGTCAGTATCCATTGCGCCGATTGGCTGACGGGGTTGATTCTGGACGGAATCATCGGCGGCGTAGGCGCTGTACTGGGCTTTGTACCCCAGATGCTGGTGCTGTTTTTGCGCTGGCGTTTTTGGAATCCTGCGGATACATGGCGCGGATCGCGTTTATTATGGACCGGGTATTTCGCCGTTTCGGGCTGAGCGGAAAATCGTTTATTCCCATGCTCATCGGGACCGGCTGCGGTGTTCCCGGCATTATGGCCAGCCGCACGATAGAAAATGATCGGGACCGGAAAATGACGATTATGACCACTACCTTTATTCCCTGCGGGGCTAAAATCCCCATTATCGCTTTGATCGCCGGCGCGCTGTTTGACGGCGCATGGTGGGTAGCGCCCAGCGCGTATTTTATCGGGATCGGCGCCATTGTGGTTTCGGGAATTATCCCTAAAAAGACAAAGCGCTTTGCCGGAGATGTGGCCCCTTTGTTATGGAGCTTCCTCCTTACCATCTTCCCACCGTGGGAAATTTACTGCGGTCCATGTGGGAAAGGGGCTTTAGTTTTATTAAAAAAGCTGGTACAATTATCTTGTTATCTTCGATTTTCGTTTGGTTTGCATCCAGCTTCGGGTTTGGCGACGGCGGTTTTGGTATGGTCGAGGATATGGATCGTTCCATTTTGGCGAAGATCGGTTCGGTTTTTGCGTATCTGTTTGCGCCGCTGGGATTCGGCACATGGCAAATGGGGGTTGCGACGGTTTTGGGATTGGTCGCGAAAGAAGAGGTTGTCGGCGCGCTGGGTACCATTTTTTCGGTGTCAGGCGACGCGCTGGAACTGGTGGACGCGGGAGATTTCGGCGCTCTTTCTCCCATCGCGTCCCACTTTACCGCCCTTTCCGCTTACAGCTTTTTGATTTTCAATCTCCTTTGCGCCCCATGCTTTGCGGCGATCGGCGCTATCAAACGGGAGATGAACAACGGAAAATGGACCCTCTTTGCGGTGGGGTATCAATGCGTGTTCGCCTACGGGGTATCGCTTACGGTGTACCAGCTGGGAATGCTCTTTACCGGAAATGGGTTTGGAATTGCGACGGCGGTG
>CALXGT010000013.1 GCA_944387915.1 uncultured Clostridia bacterium | reverse complement strand
GGGGTAGACATTGATAATCTTCTCGTTTCCCAGCCGGACACCGGGGAGCAGGCGTTAGAGATCACCGAGGCGCTGGTCCGCTCCGGCGCGATCGACATTGTGGTTATCGACTCGGTAGCCGCCATGGTGACCAAGGCGGAGATCGAAGGGGAGATGGGCGAATCCCATATGGGACTGCAAGCCCGCTTAATGTCCCAGGCGATGAGAAAGCTCACCGGTATCATCGGAAAGTCCAACTGTGTGGTGCTGTTTATTAACCAGATTCGGGAAAAGATCGGCGTTATGTTCGGAAATCCGGAAACTACCACCGGGGGAAGAGCGCTGAAATATTTTGCCACCGTTCGCATCGACGTGCGGAAAGGGGAAGCCATCAAAGACGGCGCCGATGTCATCGGCAATGTAACCAAATGTAAGGTGGTAAAAAATAAGGTAGCGCCTCCTTTTAAGGAGTGTTCCTTCGATCTTCTTTACGGGGAAGGGACATCTTACGAAGGGGAGATTATTGATATCGGAAGCGCCCTGGGACTGATCGTAAAATCCGGTTCCTGGTACAGCTACAAAGGAGAGCGCATCGGTCAGGGGAAAGAGCGCACCCGTCAGTTTTTGAAAGAGCATCCGGAAATTTGCCAGGAGATCGAGGGCATTATCCGGAAGAATATGGATCAGCTAACCTTTACCGTCGCCAAAGGAAATAAGGCATCCACAGTCGAGCTGAAAAAAGACGCCAAAGTGATTTTGGACGACGGGGAGGTCCTTACCCCTTCCGAAAATTCCGGCGGCACTCCGGAAAAAGAGGGGTTCGAAGACTCCCTTTCCAGTGTGCTTACCGACGTGGATTTGGATGTGGAAGCGGATTTGGAAGATTTTGAGTAATGGTTATTACGGATTTGGTAAAAAAAAGCGCCCGCCGTTATCGGATCGACGTTGACGGCGAGTACTTTTATATTGTAGACATCGAGATCGTCGCCGATTTTTCCCTGTTTCGGGGGAAAGAGGTGGACGACGCGTTTTTAGATGAGGTAAAAAGCGCCGCCGAATACCGAAAGGGGAAAGAACGGGCTTTGTATCTGCTGGGGATCCGGGATCACAGCAAAAAAGAACTGGTGATGAAGCTTCGAAAGAGCGTTTCTTATGAAACGGCATGCCAGGTGGCGGATAAGATGGAAGATCTGGGGCTTTTAAATGAAAAACGTTACGCCGAAAAGATGGCGCGCCATCTCATCCTTTCTAAAAAACACAGCTCTCGTCTCGCGGAGAGAGAGCTGATTCAAAAAGGAATCGATCCGGAAACCGCGAGGGAAGCGGTGGACGCGGTTCCCGAAAACGAGGCGGACGTAATTGCCGCCTTGCGGAAAAAGTACCCCCGTTTGATCGAGGAACGGGAGAAAAAACGGGCGCTTTCCGCTTTGGCCCGTCTGGGATACGGCTATTATGAGTGCGTGTCCTTGATTGAACAGGCACAACAACAAGAACAGGGAGACGACGAGGAATGAATCAAACGTTGCGTAATAAAAAAGTGGGAATGGTGTCGTTAGGCTGTCCCAAAAATCAGGTAGACGCGGAGCAGATGCTTTACCGGTTAAAAGAGGGCGGCTACACCATCGAAACCGTTTCCGGGGAAAGCGATATTGTGATCGTAAATACCTGTGGATTTATCGAAAGCGCCAAAGCCGAGGCCATTGAAAATCTTTTGGAACTCATCACCTTAAAAAAAGAGGGGACCATTAAGAAAATTATCGTGACCGGCTGTCTTGCCGAGCGATACCGGGATGAGATCACAAAGGAGATGCCGGAAATTGACGCTGTGGTTTCGTTAGGACGCAACGAGGACATTCTTTCCATTGTAGACAAGGTTGCTTCCGATAAGAAGGTAAGAGCTTACGGGGAAAAGGAAGATCTCCCTTTGGAAGGGGGAAGATTGATTATGAATCTTCCTTTTTTTGCCTATTTGAAGATTGCCGAAGGGTGCGATAACCGCTGCTCGTATTGCGCGATCCCTTTTATTCGGGGGAGGTTTCGTTCCCGGCCTATGGAGAATATAATAAAGGAAGCGGAGTACTTGGCGGAAAACGGCGTAAAGGAATTGATCCTTGTCGCCCAGGATACCACCAAATACGGTTATGACCTGTACGGAGAGTACCGTCTGGCGGCATTGCTGAAAGCGCTTTGCAAAATTGACGGATTTCGGTGGATCCGGGTACTTTACGCGTATCCCGATAAAATAACCGACGAGCTGCTCGAGGTGATGGCTTCGGAAGAAAAGGTGGTCAAATATTTGGATTTGCCGCTGCAGCATTGTAACGGGGAGATTCTAAAGCAGATGCACCGTCCCGGGGACGAGGCGTCTTTGACCGCGCTCATCGAAAAGATTCGAGATAAGATCCCGGGGATTACCCTTCGCACCACTTTGATCGCTGGTTTTCCCGGGGAAACCGAGGCGCAGTTTGAAGCTCTGTGCGATTTTGTCAAGAAAACAGAATTTGATCGTTTGGGGTGTTTTTCCTATTCCGCGGAAGAGGGAACCGAGGCGGAACAGATGGAAAACCAGATTCCTGAGGAGGAGAAAAACCGCCGCAGCGAATTGATTATGACGGAACAGACAACGGTGATGATCCGGAAAAATGAGGCGAAGATCGGGCAAAAGGTTTTAGCGGTAGTGGAAGGCTTCGACCGCTACGGGGAATGTTATTTCGGCCGGACAGAAGCGGACGCGCCGGATATTGATGGCAAGATTTTCTTTACCTCCGCGAAAAAACATCAAATAGGAGATTTTGTTACCGTTTTGATTGAAGAGACGCTGGATCTGGATCTTGTGGGTTCGGCGGTAGAGTGATCGGAAAGGAAAAAATATGAATACACCCAATAAATTAACCATTCTTCGGGTAATTCTTTGTCCCTTCTTTTTGTTTTTCCTGTTGGTGGACGCGGTGCCCTACCATTTTCTGTATGCCCTTTTGATTTATATTGCCGCATCCGTAACCGATACCATCGACGGGAATTTGGCTCGAAAACGAAAGCTGGTCACCGATTTCGGAACGTTTTTGGATCCTTTGGCGGATAAGGTGCTGGTGACTTGCGCGTTAGTGGCGTTTATTGAATTGGATTTGACCGGTTGCGTCGCGGTTATTATTATTCTCGCCAGAGAATTCTTGGTGACTTCGCTGCGCCTGGTTGCCGCGGGACATGGCAAGGTCATTGCCGCGGGGAGTTTAGGCAAATTGAAGACGGTTATCACCTTGGTGTCGGTAATTGGAATATTGGCTTTATTGGCGGCGCAGGATATAGGGCTTTTATTGTCGTGGCCCACCGACGTTATCAGCCGGGTTTTCATTTGGATTTCCGCGGCGATTACCGTTTTATCCGGGATTGACTACCTTTGTAAAAACTACAGCCACATTGATTACAGAAAATGACCGGAAAGGAGTTTTGTTATGCTTGACCGACTGAAAGCAGACGTCAAGGCCATTCGCGAGCGGGATCCCGCAGCGCGAAATTATGTAGAGATCTTTCTTTTGTATTCGGGGCTTCATGCCATTATGCTGCATCGTCCCGCTTATTTCCTCTACCGGCATCGATGTTACTTTTCGGCAAGACTTCTTTCCCAGTTTGCCCGGTTTCTCACCGGTATCGAGATCCATCCGGGCGCCAAGTTGGGAAAAGGAATTTTCATTGACCACGGAAGCGGGATCGTCATCGGCGAGACGGCGGAAGTGGGGGACGGCTGTACTCTGTACCAGGGTGTGACCCTCGGCGGTACCGGAAAAGACCATGGAAAACGACATCCTACGTTAAAGGAAAACGTTCTTGTAGGTTCCGGCGCCAAGATTTTGGGTCCCTTCACCATTGGCGAAAACAGCAAAATCGCCGCCAACGCGGTGGTGTTAAAGGAAATTCCGCCCAATTCTACCGCGGTGGGGGTTCCCGCCAAGGTGGTTCGGCAAAACGGCAAAAAGGTCAAGGAAGCGGCGGAGCTGGATCAGATTCATATCCCCGATCCGGTGGCACAGGAATTGCAGGCTTTGCGCGCGGAAATTGAGAAATTGAGAAAAGAAATCCGAAAAACAAGGAAGGATGAAGGAGAGCATGAAGATCTATAATACCCTTTCCCGGAAAAAAGAGGAATTTGTTCCCATGAAAGAGGGAGAGTATTCCATTTATATTTGCGGCCCCACCGTTTATAACCTGATTCATATTGGAAACGCCAGACCTATGTGCGTTTTCGATACTCTGCGCCGGTATTTGGAGTACAAGGGAAACCGGGTTCGTTATGTCCAGAATTTTACAGATGTGGACGATAAGATCATCAATAAAGCGAAGGAAGAACACCTTCCCTCGTCGGAGGTCAGCGAGCGGTACATCAAAGAGTACCAGATCGACGCTGCGGGGCTAAATGTGCGTCCCGCTACCGTCCATCCCAAGGTGACGGAAAATATTGAGAATATTATCCATATTGTGGAGACACTGGTAGAGAAGGGGTACGCTTATCCCGCCAACGGGGACGTTTATTTTCGGACCAAAAAGTTTTCCGAGTACGGGAAACTTTCCCATATGCCCATGGAGGAACTGGTGGCGGGCGCCAGAGTCAGCGTTGACGATATCAAAGAGGACCCGGCGGATTTCGCTTTGTGGAAAGCGGCGAAAGAAGGGGAGCCCAGCTGGCCATCCCCCTGGTCCAACGGCCGTCCCGGATGGCATATCGAATGTTCCGCCATGGCGAAAACCTATCTTGGGGATACCATCGATTTGCATTGCGGCGGTCAGGATCTCATTTTCCCTCACCATGAAAACGAGATTGCCCAAAGCGAGTGCGCCAACGGCGTTCCTTTTTCCCATTACTGGATGCACAACGGCTATATTGATGTAGACGGCGCCAAAATGAGCAAATCCAAAGGGAACTTCTTTACCGTTCGGGACGTTTCCAAACAATACGGGTACGAGGTGATCCGGTATTTGATGCTTCAGGCTCACTATCGCAGCCCCATCAATTACAGCAAAGAGATCTTAGACCAGTGCAAGGCGAGCTTGGAGCGGCTTTATAACTGCAAGACCGCGCTGGAAAACGCGCTTCCGTCGGCGGTGAGCGCGCCCTTTGACCCGAAAACGCTGGAGCCTTTTCGCCTTCGCTTTGAAGAAGCTATGGACGATGACTTAAATACGGCGGACGCGCTGAGCGTGCTGTTTGAGTTGGTTCGGGAGATCAATACCACTCTTCGGCAGTCGCCCCTTCCCAAAGAGAAGCTTCAGGGAATGTATCAATTATTGACGCAGCTTGCGGATGTGCTGGGACTGTTATATCAAAAACCGGAAAAAGAGGAGATCCCCAAAGAGGTCGCTTTGCTTCTCGAGGAGCGGGCCGCGGCGAGAAAAGCAAAGGACTTTCAGAAAGCGGACGCCTTACGGGATGAGATTTCCCGTCTCGGTTATCTGGTGGAAGAGACAAGACAAGGAACAAAGGTAACGAAAAGGTCGTAGGAGGGAGAACATGTTCGATAAAATCATAGCGGTGTCACTAAATCCCGCGCTGGATGTAACGCTTTGGCTTTCCGGGCTGGATTTTAAGGAACCCAATACAACGGTAAAGGAAGTGACCTATGCCGGCGGAAAAGCGATTAACGTTGCTCGGGTTATGGCGTCGAACGCCTTTCGCCAGCCGGTAAAAACGTTGGGCTTTTGTGGAGATCAAAACGAAACGGTCTTTCTTTCTCTGTTAGATAAGGATCATGTGGACTATGATTTTATCCGGCTCAAGGGAGATACGCGGCAGAATTTGACTTTGGTGATTCCCGACGGTCGGGTTGTAAAAATCAATCGCCAGGGTTGTCCGGTAACTCGGGACGCGCTTTTGAATCTTCGAAGCAAAATCAAAGAGGAAGCGGATGGCGCGGGAAAAGTTTTGCTGGTCTTTTCCGGTTCGTTGCCTCCCAATATTTCCAAGGAATCTTACAAGGCGCTGATTTTACAATGCAAGCGCTCCAACATTGAGGTTGCGATTGATACCAGCGTTTTTACTATTGAAGACTATCGGGAGCTTCGCCCCTTTGTGATTAAACCCAATCTTCCGGAATTTAAGAAAATTTGTAAGAATGAGATTCGGACGGAAGCGATCGCGTTAAAATACTGTAAAATTCTCTCCGAGCATGTGAATCACATCCTTTTAAGCTTGGGAGGGAAAGGCCTTTTGTACTGTGGTCGGGATGACGGCAACGTCCGCATTGTTCCTCCGAGCGTAGAGGTAAAATCTACGGTAGGCGCGGGAGATACGATGCTGGCGGCGTTTTTGTCCCAGCTTCAATCCGGCGCTTCCCCCAAAGACGCGGCGGTGTTGGCTTGTGCTGCCGGAACGGCTTCGGTTATGCTGGACGGAACCGATATTGTTCGAAAGGAACTTATCGATCAGGTGTACGAGAATTTACAGCAAAAGGAAATTAACTAACGATATATATGAAAAAAGCGAACGGATTTTCCGTTCGCTTTTTTTGTCGAAATAGAAAAACAAACCTTCGTTTCTGTTGCAAAGGGAAATGTAAACTTTTTATGAACAGCCGAAAATCGGGCAAACAATTCCTGGAAAGCCCTTGCAAAAGAGAAAAATTCTGATTATAATAGGTTCAAGTGGTGAATTTAGGTGAGTTTAGGTGAAAAAATCCTGACTTCAGGCTGGAAGTGAGCAAGGATAGAAAGGAGGTGGCAGGAAAAATGTTAATGAATGAGTATAACTGTAATATAGATATAAAAGGGCGTTTGAATTTTCCTGCCAAGCTCCGGGAAGAATTGGGAGAGACGTTTATCATCTGCAAAGGTTTTGGCGATCCCTGTCTTTACGCCTATCCTTTAGACGAGTGGGAGAAAAAACGGACTTTGATCCGCTCTTATCCCATCAATGAGTCCAAGCAGCTTCAGCGGTACCTTTTTCCCACGGCGACCGATGTGACTCCGGACAAGCAGGGGAGGATTATTATTCCCCTGAAGTTGAGAGAGCATGCTTCCTTGACCAAGGAAGTAGTGGTTGTCGGCGCCGATGATCGCTGTGAGATTTGGGATAAGGACGCTTGGGAGAGGGTCAACGAGGAAATGGACGACCAGGGGATTATCGACATTTTGGACAATATGGGTCGATAGGAGGAAACCATGGAATTTTCTCATGTTCCGGTATTGCTCTCCGAATGTATGGACGGGCTCGCGATTCGTCCCGATGGAATTTATTTGGACGGAACCGCCGGCGGCGGGGGTCATTCGGAGGAAATCGTCAAACGGCTGACGAGTGGCCGATTGATCGCTTTGGATCAGGATCCGGACGCGGTGGAAGCGGCATCCCGGCGCTTGGCGCCGTATCCCCAGGCAAAGGTGGTCCACGCCAATTTCAAAGAGATGGAAGAGGTGTTGGAATCTCTTTCCATCGAAAAAATTGACGGTGTGCTTTTAGATCTCGGCGTTTCTTCCTACCAGCTGGACACGGCGGAGCGAGGGTTCAGTTATCAAAAGGACGCGCCTTTGGACATGCGAATGTCAAAGGAAGGAAAGAGCGCTAAGGATTTCGTAAATTTCGCACCGGAAGAGGAAATCGCGCGGGTTCTTTTTGAATATGGCGAGGAGCGGTACGCGCGAAGAATTGCCTCGAAAATTGTTTTAAAGAGGCAGGAAAAACCTATTGAAACCACATTTGAATTATCGGAAATCATAAAGAGCGCGGTCCCCGCGGCTTCCAGGCGGGAGAAAAATCCATCCAAGCGGAGCTTTCAGGCGATCCGCATTGCGGTGAACGGGGAGCTTGACGCGTTGAAAGAGGGATTGGAAGCGGCGTTTCGGGTGTTGAAGCCCGGCGGCCGGCTGGCGGTAATTACCTTCCATTCGCTGGAAGATCGAATTGTCAAACAGACTTTTGCCGCCTATGCGAAGGGGTGCGAGTGCCCGCCGGATTTTCCGGTCTGTGTTTGCGGAAAAACGCCCAGGGGAAAACTCGTAAACCGAAAACCGATTCTCCCTACGAAAGAGGAAATGGAGCAAAACCGAAGAAGCCAAAGCGCGAAGCTTCGGGTGTTGGAAAAGATTAAGGACGAGGCGTAAAAGAAAGGTGAAACTGATGGCACAAAGTAATCTGGCTTACGATTTGGAACGTTTTGAAGAATATCAGCCTAAGATCGAAAAGTCTCCGGTAAAGAAAAGGACGGTTTCGCCGACCCATCCGGTGCGGATTCTCTTTTTGGCAATATTATCTTTAGCGGTAGTTTCCACGGTCTTGTACAGCCGGGTTATGATCGCCGAGTTGAATCAGCAGATCAATGAAGTGACGGAGGAACTGGATGTACTGCAAAGCGAGAGCGTTCGGATGCAAAGCGAACTGGAAAGCAGAATGTCTCTTTCGGCGGTAGAAGAGGCGGCGATGTCCGAATACGGGATGGTAAAGCCGGATAACAGCCAGGTTACTTATGTAAATCTCAACCGGGAAAATAAAATTGAACAGGACGACGAAAATGTTGGATTGATTAGCCAAATCATCGCTTTTTGCAAAGCGTTGATAAGCAAGGAAGCATAATAAGCCGAAAGGATCCATATAGTGTAACAATTGGAGGTTGAGATGGGAAAAGTCTTAACCTTTTATTGTTGTTTTAGGAAAGAAAGGGAAAGCCATGTCTTCAATGACCAAGCAGATGAAAAACCGGCTTCTTTATATGGTTTGCGTTTTTCTGGGACTTTTTTTGGTTTATACCATAGGAAATCTGGTTTACCGGTCTTTGGTAACCGGAGATGAGCTAAAGTCGAAAGCTTCCGCGCAGCAGCTTCGGGACATTACCGTTCCTGCCAACCGGGGGACAATTTACAGCAGCGATATGTCCGTTTTGGCGCAAAGCGCTACCGTTTGGAACGTTCAGCTGGCGCCGAAGGAAATTTTAAACGAAGCGAAGGAGCAACAAGAGGATAACCCCAACTACATCGACGACATGATCGCCGATCTGTCGGCTCTTTTGGAACTGGAGGAAGAAGAGCTGCGAAGCCGCATGGAGAATGTGAACAGTCTTTATGAGATTGTAAAGCGGAAAATCGAAAAACCTCTGGCGGATGCTTTAAATGAACTGAAAGCGGAAAAAGGCTATGTGGGGATTTACTTAGAGGAGGACACCAAGCGATACTATCCTTACAATGATTTGGCGTCCAGTGTCATCGGCTTTACCAACGACGCGAACCAGGGCGCGTATGGGTTGGAGTCAAAATATAACAGCGTCTTGTCCGGAACAGACGGGAGAAAAATTTCGGCGAAAGACGCTACCGGCGGCGCGCTGTTGACAACCTACGAAAAGACGTACGATCCGATAGATGGAAACAGTATCGTTACCACCATTGATATCGGGATACAGCAATATATTGAGAGCGCGCTGGATTCCGCTGTGGCGCAGTATGCGCCGGCGGAAGGAGCGGCCATTCTCGTTATGGATGTTAACACCGGGGCGATTTTGGGGATGACGGATTATCCAAACTACGACCTAAACGACCCGTTTACCATTACGGATCCTTTCTTGTTGGATTCGATTGAAGCGGCGGAAAATGAGGAAGACCGCATGGCGGCTACCCGAGTTGCCTGGGAAACCCAATGGTCCAATAAAACCATCACCGACACCTATGAACCGGGATCCGTTTTTAAAACGGTAACCGCTTCGGCAGCGTTGGAAGAGGGGACGGCGACGGTAAATTCTACCTATACCTGTACCGGATCCTATCTTTTGGCGGGGCTTTCGAAGCCTATGCGCTGTCACAAACTGGAAGGGCACGGACAGCAAAGCTTTATTGAGGCGCTGGTAAACTCCTGCAACCCGGCTTTCATCTCCATCGGTTTGGCTTTGGGCCAGGAACGGTTCTTTAAATATTACGAAGCGTTTGGACTGACGGAAAAAACGGGGATCGATCTTCCGGCGGAAAATGTGGGAACTTACTATGACGAGACTATGTCCGATATTAGCCTTGCGTCTTGCTCTTTCGGACAGTCTAATACGGTGACGCCGCTGCAAATGCTGACCGCGGCAGTTGCCAGTATTAACGGCGGGAAGCTCTTAGAGCCTTATGTAGTCAGCAAAGTGATCGATCAAAACGGGAATACTGTGGAGGAGTACTCCACTACGGTAAAACGCCAGGTCATTTCAGAAGAGACGTCGGCGATTATGAGAAACGCTTTGGAACAGGTTGTCTCCGCAAACGGCGGTACCAATGCTTATGTGAGCGGGTATCGGATCGGGGGAAAATCCGGTACGGCGCAGAAATTAACGGACTCCTCCGACACCAAGCGGGTTTTTACCTACTTCGTTTTTGCACCTGCCGATGATCCTCAGGTGGCGGCGTTGGTGCTCATGGATGAACCTACCAAAGGAAATACCCAGTATGCGAATACGGTGGTTGGACCTTTGGCGGCAAAGGTAATGTCCAGTATCCTTCCGTATCTTGGAATTTCTCCTCAATACAGCGAGGAAGAGTTGGAAAACCAGGAGGTCCGGATTCCTACCGTGCTTACTTCTTATGATCCGTTGACGGCGGAAAGTAAGTTAGTGGCGTTGGGACTCAACGCGAAAATTATGGGCGAAGGGGACAGCGTAGTAGGCGTTTATCCCGAAATGGGTACAAAAATTCCGAGAAACAGTACCGTGATTCTTTATACGGAGGAAGGACTTTCCGATTCCGACACGGTGACGGTTCCCGATGTGATTGGCTATACGCCTCTTCAGGCCAACCAGCTTTTGACTAACGCGGGGTTAAATATTCGCCTCACCGGAGGCGCCGCCAACAACAGTAAGGCCAAAATCAGCGCGCAGTCGATCGAAGCGGGAACAGAGGTGCCCCGAGGCACTGTAATTGAAATTGAATGTATTCTTTCCGCGGAGGATGGAGAATAAGAAAGGATTCAGATTATGCGGCTATCCGAATTACTCAAAGACATTGATACCGTCTCTTCCTATACGGACAAAGAAATCGGCGGTATGACTCATGATTCGCGAACTCTGCAAAAAGGAGACGTCTTTTTTTGCATCAAAGGTTCAGCCAGCGACGGCCATCAATACGCGAAACAGGCGCTGGAAAAAGGAGCGGCGGCCATTATAACCGAGCGGCAGCTGGGGTTGGATGGAGAGATTTCGGTTTCTGATACCCATGACGCTTATGCCGTCGCCGCATCCAACTACTACGGCAATCCGGAACGGCAGCTCACTTTAATCGGCGTAACCGGCACCAAGGGCAAGACCACTACCACCAAGTTAATCAAAAGTGTTTTGGAGACCGCCGGAAAGAAAGTGGGTTTAATCGGTTCCATCCAAAATGAGATCGGCGAGGAAGCCATCCACGCGGAAAATACTACGCCGGATGCCATGGAATTGATGGAGCTTTATGCGCGCATGGTGAAGGCCGGGTGTGAATACTGCGTTATGGAAGTGTCATCCCACGCTTTGGATCAGAAGCGGATTGGGAAAAGTCATTACAAGGTGGCGGTTTTTACCAACCTTTCTCAAGATCATTTGGATTATCATGCAAATATGGAGGAATACTTTAAAGCGAAGGCAAAATTATTTTCCATCTGTGACGGCGCGGTAATTAACGCGGATGATCCGTATGGACAGAGACTGATTTCCCACGCATCCTGCCCGGTGACGACCTTTTCTATGGAAGGCAAAGGAGATCTCAACGCGTTAAATCCCGTCTATCATAGCGACAGTGTATCCTTTGATTTCTTCTATCAGGGCGTTGTGTCCAAATTAAGCTTTGGAATGCCAGGCGTTTTTTCGGTAAAAAACGCTTTGGCGGCTATCGGAGCATGTTTGCGGCTTGGTATTTCCATCCGTACTGCCGTAGAGGGAATAGAACGGGTGAAAGGAGTGCGCGGGCGCTGTGAGATTATTCCTACAGGACGGGATTTTACCGTGATCTGCGACCATGCGCATGCGCCGGACGCCTTGGAAAACGTTCTCTCGGCGTTAAAGGGGACGGCCAAAGGAAGATTGGTTGCCCTTTTCGGCTGCGGCGGCGACCGGGACCGGACAAAACGGCCCAAAATGGCGCAAGCGGCGGCGAAATACGCGGATTTTGTGATTATTACCTCTGACAATCCCCGGACAGAAGATCCTTCCGAAATTATTAAGGAGATTGTGGTCGGTATGAGCGGCAGCAGTACTCCTTATGTGGTGATTGAAAATCGAGTGGAAGCGATTTTTTACGCGATCCAACACGCTCTCCCCGGTGACACCATTGTTTTGGCGGGAAAAGGACATGAGGACTACCAGATCATAGGACACGAAAAAATTCATCTGGATGAGCGTGAGGTTGTAGCCGACGCTTTACAAACGATCCGGTAAAGACGAAGGAGAGAGAAGATTGACGATGGGATTTGTTGTGGCGGCGGTGGTGTCGTTTTTAGCGGCGGCACTTTCGGGAAAGGGCTTTGTCCCTTTGCTGCGGAAGTTGAAGGCGGGCCAGACCATTAAAGAGATCGGCCCCAACTGGCATAAATCAAAGGAAGGTACCCCTACCATGGGCGGGGTGATCTTTATTGTTGGTATGACCGCAGGACTTGTCGCCGGGGTCGTAGCGCTTTTGGCTTCCCGTTTGGAGCCGGAATCGGATTTCTTATGGGATGCACCCTACGTTATGCGGCTTTTGGGCGGCTTTTTGATGGCGTTGGCTTACGGCTTTGTTGGGTTTGTGGATGATTACATTAAGGTGGTTAAGAAGCAAAACCTCGGTCTTCGCGCCAAGCAAAAGCTGTTGCTTCAAATTTTTGTAGCGGCGGCGTATCTCCTTTCTATGGAATTTGCCGGTGCGTTGTCTACGGTGATTACGGTTCCTTTTTTAGGGCAGTTCGACTTCGGGATTTTTTACTATCCCTTTTCTATGTTTGTTATTGTGGGGACGGTCAACGCGGTCAATCTTACCGACGGGATCGATGGACTGGCGGCTTCGGTCACCTTCGCCGCGTCGGCGGGCTTTTTGGTGATAACCGGGCTTTTAAACGCTTACGGCCTTTCGGTGTTTGCCGCCTCGCTTTGCGGAGCCCTTTTGGGATTTCTTCTTTACAATTTCCATCCGGCCAAAGTGTTTATGGGCGATACCGGTTCTCTCTTTTTGGGAGGCGCGGTGGCTGCGCTTGCCTTTGGATTAAATCTTCCCATCCTTTTGGTTCCGGTGGGAATTATCTACATCATTGAAGCCATGTCCGATATTATTCAAATCAGTTATTTTAAACTCAGTGGGGGAAAACGAGTCTTTAAAATGGCGCCCATCCATCATCATTTTGAGATGTGCGGATGGAGCGAAATGAAAATAGTGGTTGTTTTTACTTGTATCAGCGTTTTGGGAAGCGCTTTTGCTATTTATTCGGTATTCTGGCTTCTCAACCATTAAGCGAACGTCTCGGGGGTGAAAGAAAATGGAGCGCGCGAAGAAAACGAAGAAAAAGAAAAGGACGCCTTTTCGTTTCTTTTACGGGAAGGGACGAATGGACATTACTCTGTTTTTCCTGGTCATTGTTTTGCTCTCCTTCGGGCTGATTATGGTTTTTTCCGCAAGCTACGCCACCTCCCTAAACGAGGAAGGAAACAGCTTTACCATCGTGCTCAAACAGGCGGTATTCGTCTTTGGCGGTATTGTCGTTATGATGGTGTTGTCCTTTGTGGATTATCATGTGTACCGGCGTTTTCGGTGGCTCATCTATGTAGTCTGTTTGCTGCTGATGATCTACGCGCTGACCTTTGACAACCAGCATGGCGCGAGACGATGGGTCTATATCGGAAATCTTTTTTCTTTCCAGCCTTCGGAAATTATGAAATTCGCGTTGATTTTGATGTACGCCTGGTTGATTTCGGTAAATTACAAGCGCATGAAGGAATGGCGGCATGGATTGGCGCCTTTCATCATTATCCTGATTCCCATTGTAATTTTGATGGGCTTACAGCGCCATATTTCCGGTATGATTTTGATGGTGGGCATCGGCTTTTTGATGCTGTTTATCGGCGGAGGAAAGCTGATTTGGTTTTTGAGCGCCGGCGGGCTTGCGGTATTAGGCGGCGTAGGTATCGTTATCCTAAAGGGATTCGGGTATATCCAAGCCCGAATCACCGCATGGCTGGATCCATGGTCGGATTTACAGGGAAAAGGCTGGCAGACGGTACAATCCCTTTACGCTATTGGTTCCGGCGGATTGTTTGGCGTTGGACTCGGAAATTCCACCCAAAAATTCCTCTATATTTCGGAGCCGCAAAACGACTTTATTTTCGCGGTGATCTGTGAAGAGCTGGGCTTTATCGGAGCTATTTTGATTATCTTGCTGTTTGTTTTTCTGGTATACACCGGCTTTTCCATTGCCATGAAAGCGCCTGACCAATTTGGCGCTATGCTGGCAGTAGGTTTGACGTTACAGTTTGGCTTACAGGCGCTTTTGAATATTGCGGTAGTTACCAATACCATACCAAATACCGGCATTAGTCTTCCCTTTATCAGTGCCGGGGGCACGGCGGTAGTGATGCAGCTGGCACAGGTGGGAATCCTTTTAAATATTTCCAGGCACTGTGCCGATGATGTGTAAAGAGAGGCGAGGGCATGAGAGTACTTTTAGCGGGCGGCGGTACGGCGGGGCACATTAATCCGGCTATCGCCATCGCCAACGAATTGAACGCACGATATCCGGGGAGCGAATTTCTCTTTGCGGCGACGCCCAAGGGAATGGAAGCGGATTTGGTTCCCAAGTCCGGGTATCCCGTAGCGTTTATTAAGCTTTCCGGTTTTAACCGAAGCTTTCATCCCGCCGATATTTTGCATAACTGTCGGTCCGCATGGTATCTTGCTTTGTCCAACCATACGGCGCGGAAAATAATTCGGGCGTTTTCTCCCGATGTGGTCGTAGGGACCGGAGGATATTTAAGCGGCCCGATTGTTCGCGCGGCGGCACGGATGAAAATTCCAACGCTGATTCATGAACAAAACGCTTTTCCCGGCGTTACCACTAAGCTCCTTGCCAAAGAGGTGGATACGGTGATGCTGGCGTTTCCCGAAGCGAAGCAGTATCTCCCCCGGGGCGTTCGGACAGAGGTGGTAGGAAACCCGGTCCGTCAGGACTTTATCTCTACTTCCCGCCAACAGGCGCGAAAGGCGTTGGGATTGGACGATAATTTTACCATTCTTTCCTTCGGCGGAAGCTTAGGAGCGAGAGCGATCAATGAGATGGCGTTGGATCTGATGGAATGGCATTGCCGTAAAAAAACCATCAACCATATCCACGGCTACGGGAAAAACGGAAAAGACGTATTTCCGAAGGCTCTTTTACATCGGGGAATTTCGGTTGAAGCGTTTCCGAGAATTCAAATCAAAGAATACATTGACAATATTTATCTTTATGTCGCGGCGGCGGATCTGGTGATTTCCCGAGCCGGAGCCAGTTCCATTATCGAGCTGGAGGTGACGGGGACTCCTTCTATTTTAGTCCCTTATCCCTATGCCGCGGAGAATCATCAATATTACAACGCCAAGGTTTTGGAAGACGCGGGAGCGGCAGTTATCATTCAGGAGAAGGACTACCAAAAAGAGAAGCTGATCCAATTGGTAGACTCTTTTGCGTCCGACCCTCAAAAACAGATTTCCTTTTCGGAGAACGCGAAACGTCTCGCGGTGTATGATACCGCAAAACGGATCGCCGCATTGATTGCTGAAACGGTAAAAGCCAAAAGATAGGGCACCATCCTTCCTTTTTTCGCATAAAATGGGGTAAAAAAGAAAAAAGGAGGGGCTTTATGGAAGAGCTTATCATTCGCGGCGGTAACCCCCTGTACGGGGAGGTGCCGGTGTATGGTGCGAAGAACAGTATTCTTCCCCTTTTGGCGGCGTCTCTTCTGGTCAAAGGAGAAAGCACGTTTGAAAATTGCCCGCGGCTCTCCGATGTGGATACGGCGATCGCCATTTTGCGCTTTTTAGGAGCGAAAGTGGAGACGGAAGGGCGAAAGATTACCGTTTGTACAGACGATGTGACAGCGGCGGACATTCCCTGCTTATGGATGCGTAAAATGCGGGGATCCATTCTTTTTTTCGGCGCTTTGCTTTCTCGATTCGGCGAAGGAAAAAGCAGCCGGCCCGGCGGTTGTCCTTTAGGGGAAAGGCCGGTGGATCTACATCTTTTTGTGATGGAGCAGATGGGATTTTCCGTCTCGGAAGACGATAACGGATTTTCGGCCAAACGGGAAGAGTACTGTAACAAAAAGAGGAAATTTCGCCTTCGAATTCCCAGTGTTGGAGCAACGGAAAACGGTATCATGCTTTCGGTATTGACGCCGGGAGAAACGAAAATTGAAAATGCGGCGCGGGAACCGGAAATCGGAGATTTGATTGCGTTTTTAAATAAAGCGGGCGCGAAGATTACCGGAGCCGGAAGCAAGACTTTAAAAATCGAGGGCGTTTCCTCTTTGAAGGGCATATGCCACACGGTGATTCCCGATCGAATCGCGGCGGGAACCTATTTGCTGGCCGCGGGGACTGCCGGGGGCAGCGTAACGGTCAAAGGAATTGATGAAAGCCTGCTGCGCGCGGCGATGCCTCCTTTGCGGGAAGCGGGATTTTTGGTGGAGAGTTTTCCGGGGGAAATTCGGCTAACCCGAAAAGGCCGGCCTCTCCCTTTTTCGAAACTTTCTACATCCCCTTACCCCGGATTCCCTACCGATCTTTTGCCCCAGTTTATGGCGGTGGCCGCTTACGCCCATGGGACCACTCTTTTCGTCGACAATGTGTTTGAAAATCGATTCAGTCACGTTCCGGATTTGGAAAAAGGGGGCGCGGAAATCGATGTGGCGGGAAATGTGGCGTTGGTGTACGGAAAAGAAAAGTTGTTTGGAATGCATGCACAGGCGAAAGATCTGCGCGCGGGAGCGGCGCTTTTATTGGCCGCGTTAGGGGCGCAGGGAGAAACGGTCCTAACCGGTGTGGAACATATTGATCGAGGATACGAAAAAATCGAGGATACCTTTTGCGCTTTGGGAGGCGAGGTACTAAGGCGGGAAAGCGAATAAACAAGGAGGCGGAACATGGCGGATCAGAAAAGGAAAAGCAAAGGCAAAAAGCCTGTTGCAAAACGACCGTCTGGCAAACAGACCGCTTCTGCCAAAAGGAATGCTGTTTCTCCTTCGCGGCGGGAAACGGAAATCCGCCGTACACAGCAAAGCCGAAGACGAAAATATAAACGGAATTATACGTTGTATTATATGATGTTCGGCGTCCTGTTAGTCGTTTTGGGAACCGTTCTTTCGTTGACTGTTTTTTTTAAGATTACCGAAATCCGGGTGGAGGGAAGCAGCGTATACTCCCAAAGCGACGTGGTTTCTCTCCTTTCCGTAAAAGAAGGAAATAATTTGATTCGTGTTCCGGTCAAAAAAATCGAAGAGGCGCTGTTTACACAGCTTACCGCGGCAGATTCGGTGACGGTGAAACGGGATTTGCCGTCCACTCTTCTAATCCAAATTGAGGACGGCGAGGCCGCCTTTCAGCTTTATGATGAGGAAAAATATTACCAAATCAGCGGCAAGGGAAGGATTATTGGAATTACGGCTTCGCCCGCGGACGCCGTTGGGGTCATTACCGGTATTTCGGTGACGGGGGGGAAAGAAGGAGATTTTTTACAAGATGTAATTGAAGAAGAAAAAAATACAGATATTTTAATTCTTCAGCAAGCTTTTTCGGAAGTGGGAATCGAAGACATTTCTTTGGTGGACCTGAGTGATTCCCTTTCCATTACCTTTTTCTATCAGGATCGACTGCGCATTGACATCGGTTCTTTTACCAACCTGAATGATAAACTGCTGTTGTTAAAGGAAACCTTGGACAAGGGAAATATCGGCGTGGAAGAAAAGGGGACGATTGATTTGACCCGTTCGGACATGTTGATCTTTAATAATATCAAAGACCCGGAATTTCCGGAAGAATTTACCGGGATTTTTGATTGGAGCGATGGAAATGGAGAGGAAACGTCTCCCGAGCAGGAAGAATCTTCAGAAAAGTCATAGAGATGGTTTTTTTTGAAAAAAAAGGGTAGGAAAACTATTGAAATTTACTAAAGAATCTGGTACACTGAAAATAATATAAAAGAAAGATTACTGCGCGTTTGCGCATTAGAAAAAAAGGATTTTCTGTGGAGGATATATCCTTTTTACAGGACCGGACGAGATTTGTTTCCGGAATAAAAAACAGGAGGAACCCAAAGTGAAGTTTACCTTGGAGCAGGATGATGACCGGATCACCACAATAAAGGTCGTCGGCGTTGGCGGCGCCGGTGGAAATGCCGTAAACCGTATGGTGGATGACGGTGTAAAGAACGTGGAATTTATCGCCATCAATACTGACCGCCAGGTATTGAATGTTTCCAAAGCGGATCACACCATTCAGATTGGGGAGAAGATTTCCAAAGGCCAGGGCGCCGGAGGCGATCCGGAACGGGGAGCGAGAGCCGCCGAGGAGAGCAAGGACGAAATTGAAGCGGTTTTGAAGGGCGCGAGCCTTATTTTCATTACAGCCGGAATGGGCGGCGGTACCGGAACGGGCGCTGCGCCTGTTGTAGCGGAGATCGCGAGAGATCTCGGAATTTTGACCATCGGTGTGGTGACGAAGCCTTTTAGCTATGAGGGCCCCCGTCGGATGAAATTCGCGGAACAGGGGATTCAAAATCTCCGCCAGTTAGTGGATAGCCTGGTGGTGATCCCCAACGACCGGATCCGCCAGATTATTGATCCGAAGACGCCGGCGAAGAAGGCGTTCGAAGAGGTCGACGGCGTTTTGAAGCAGGGTATTACCAGCGTTTCCGACTTAATTGATACCAACGGATTTATTAACCTGGACTTTGCCGATTTGCGTTCGGTTATCCAAAACGCGGGATTGGCGCATATGGGCGTAGGCTACGGCAGCGGCAAGGAGAAAGCGGACCAGGCGGCGGATATGGCCATTTCCAGTCCCCTTTTGGAAACTTCCATTACGGGCGCGCAGGCGGCGATTATCAATATTTGCGGGCCTAATGATTTGGAATTCGGCGACGCGGAGCGGATTTCTACCCGCATTCAGGAAGCGTTGCATCCTATGGCGGCTATTTACTGGGGCATTGTTTACGATGACAGCTTGAATGACGAAGTCAAGGTAACGGTAATTGCGACGGGCTTTGATAACGACAACAATTTCCCGGTGATCGACCATCCTGTCCAAAACGGGAATACGGGATACAATCAAACGCAGCAGTCGGCGGAGAAAGCGGACGAGGGGTTTGACGATATCCTGGGGACCTGGTTTAACGAATAAAAAACAGCATGCCTTTCCGAAATCCGGGAAGGCATTCATTTTAGTAAAGGAGTTCCAATATGTGCGGATTTGCAGGGATGTTCCACAAAGATCCCAAGGATAATGATGAAACCCTTTTGATGAATATGTCAAAAGCCATTCGGCATCGGGGTCCGGATGACAGCCAATACATTGTAAAGGACGGCTTTTGCGTCGCTTTTCGCCGCCTTTCCATTATCGATTTGGATAACGGAAGCCAGCCTTACACTTCGCCTGACGGGCGTTATACCGCCGTTTTTAACGGGGAGATTTATAACTATCTTGAGCTTCGGGCGCCGCTGGAGAAAGAGGGAATCCCTTTTTACACCAACTCGGAGATCGAGGTAATTGTGACGCTGTACCGAAAATACGGGGAGCGTTTTATTGAGCAGCTTCGGGGAATGTTTGCCATTGTCATTTACGACAGCGAAGAAAAAACGGTATTTATCGGCCGGGATCCCTTCGGCATTAAGCCCATGTATTATCGGGAAACCGAAAAAGGGATGATGTTCGCGTCGGAAATGAAGGCGTTTTTGTTTGATGAGGAGATGGGGGGATTTTCGGTGGATTCTTCCCTTTTACAACATTACTTCACCTTCCAGTACGTTCCGGAGCCCAACACCATCACCGGAAAAATCCAGATTTTAGAGGCGGCTCACTATATGATGATCGGCGTCGATGGGAGCTACCGAATTGAAAAATATCTGGATTTAATGTTTAAGCAGCCGATGGAAGCCAGCTTTGACGAGAAGGTTCGTCAGCTTCGCAATGTAATTATTGACTCGGTAGAACACCATATGATCAGCGACGTAGAGGTGGGGACCTTCCTTTCCAGCGGCATCGATTCCGCGCTGGTGACGGCGATTTCCTCTAAGCTCCATCCGGGAATTAAGGCGCTGACGGTGGGATTTAACGTGGATGCCTATAGCGAGATCGAGGACGCCAAGCAGATTTCCAAGCACTTGAATGTGGAGCACATCCTTTTGGAAGGGGACTGCGAAATGTTCAAAGACGCGTTCGAAAAGGTAGTTTGGCATCTGGATTCGCCGGTGGCGGATCCTTCGACGGTGGCGATTTATCTTATTGCCAAAGAAGCCGCTAAGCACGTTAAGGTGATGCTTTCCGGCGAGGGAGCGGACGAGCTGTTTGCCGGATACAAGACTTATCGGGACGCTTTGTTAGCGGGACGGTTTATGAACGCGCCGAGACCGGTGAAAGCGCTGTTTCGGGGATTGTCCCGGATCTGGCCAAAGGGACTTAAGGGAAAGAACTTCCTAATTCGCGCGGGTGTGCCGTTAGAAGAACGGTATGTGGGAAACGCCTTTTTGTTTGATGAAAAGCAAAAGGAAAAGATCCTCGTTCAGTATCATCCCAATCAGCATTTTTCCGAATTGACTCGGGATGTCTATGCCAGAGTCGCCGATCGGGACGCTTTGATTAAGATGCAGTACGTAGATATCAGCACCTGGCTGAAGGGGGATATTTTAGTGAAGGGAGACCGCCTCAGCATGGGCAATTCCTTAGAGCTTCGGGTTCCCTTTTTGGACAAAGAGGTCTTTGAATTTGCATCCCGTCTAAAACTCACCGATAAGCTGAGCCATAAGACTACAAAATATATTTTGCGTTACGCGTTTAAAGATTATGTGAATCCGGAGACTTTTATGCGTCCTAAGCTCGGGTATCCGGTTCCGGTTCGGATCTGGCTTAAAAACGAGCTTTACGAATGGGCGAGAGACATTATCAACGGTTCCAAGGCGGACGAGTATATCCGAAAGGATGAAGCCCTTCGGATGCTCGAGGATCACCGTACCGGCAAGGCGGACAACTATCGGAAGCTTTGGGCGATTTTGGTTTTTATCACCTGGTACAATCTTTATATTGCCGACGCGGAGAATACCAAAAAACGGATTCTTTCCGGTGAACTGTAATTGAATTTTGGGCAAAAGAAAAACCGCCATCAATGTGGCGGCCCAAAATGAAGAAAAGTGAAAGGGTAATGAAGGAAGTTATGGGTACATTGTAGCAGATATCCTATTACTTGTAAATAACTTTTTTAAAAATTTGTAGCACTTCACAATAAATAGTTACTTTCATTAGGTATAAAGACAAAGAACGGGAAAATAGAAAACAAAATGGAAAAAACGTGTCGGTAGGACAAAAAGGAGTATAGACATGCGGGAAATTTCCGTCGAAGAAATTAAAAATGCGGTGCGGGATCTTTGTATTGAAGCGAATTATTTGCTGCCGCCATCGCTGGAAAAGCGGCTTTGTCAATACGCGCAAACCGAGCGGGATCCTCTGGCGAAGGATGTGCTTTGCGATCTTTGCCGGAATCTGGACGCGGCGCGGGAGCTAAATATCGCGATTTGCCAAGATACCGGTATGGCGGTGGTGTTTTTGAAGATCGGCCAGGACGTTCATTTGGTCGGCGGGGATCTCACCCAGGCGGTAAACCGGGGCGTCGCCGCCGGTTATAAAGAAGGATATCTTCGGTGCAGCGTCGTCTCCGATCCGGTGCGGCGGGACCATAATACCGGCGACAACACGCCGGCTATTATACACCTTTCCATCGTTCCGGGCGACCGGGTAGAGATCATGGTGGCGCCCAAAGGATTTGGAAGCGAAAATATGTCGGCGGTTCGGATGCTCAATCCATCCGCTACCAAAGAGACGGTCATGGACGCAGTAGTGGATATTGTAAAAACGGCGGGAGGAAATCCCTGTCCACCTATGGTAGTAGGCGTTGGGATCGGCGGCGATTTTGAGCTTGCCGCTTATCTTGCCAAAAAGGCTTTGTGCCGGGACGTTTCTGCGTCCAATCCCGATCCCTTTTATCGGGAGATGGAGGAGACCTTGCTTTCCCGAATCAATGCGTTAGGAATCGGCCCCCAAGGCTTTGGCGGAGACACTACGGCGCTGGCGGTCAATATTGAGACCTATCCCACTCATATCGCCGGGTTGCCTTTGGCGGTGAATATCGGCTGCCATGTCACGCGGCATCAGTCTAAAATTCTGTAACAACGGCATATTGAGGGAGATTGAAAATAAGGTTGGCTTTCTTAAATAAGTTTAATAAAAATTAAGAAAAACTATATACTTTTTTGTTTAGATATGATATAATGAAATTGAAAACAGCGGAGGCTGTTTTGGAAAGTATAAAGGAGGCTTGACCATGAACACGACGTTTGCCGCAAAAAAAATGAACCTAACGGAAAGCTTTACCGACCACGCGGAGAAAAAACTGGAAAAGCTGGATCGCTTTTTTGATTCCGCCGAAGCGCAGGTCAAGGTTTCGACGGTCAAAGACACAGCTCGAGTAGAGATTACGGTGCGAAACGGCGGACTGATTTTTAGAGGAGAGTCGGCCGACAAGGATAAGCTCAACGCCTTCGATAAGGCGTTGGATACCATCATTCGGAGAATCCGGAAAAATAAAACTAAGCTTTTGAAATCGGTAAAGGCGTCGGCTTTTGAACCGGCGGAGGAAGAAATCGCCGATGAAGGCTACGAGGTAGTTCGGATCAAAGAGCCGGATCTCAAGGCGATGACGGTAGAGGAAGCGATTTTGCAGATGAACCTTTTGGAGCATAGCTTTTTCCTCTTCGAGAACGCGGAGAACGGAAACGTCAACGTGGTGTATCGCCGCAACGACGATGGCTACGGATTGATCGCGCCGAAACGGTAAATTTATGCCGAGTCCTTTTCACCGGGACAAAACTATGGTACAATGAGAGGCGGAGTTTCTCCGCCTCTTTTTTGCGGGGAAAAACGGAAAGGGGAATATATGGAACGGTTTACCTTTATTGCCAGCTGTATTTTCGGGCTGGAGAGCGTAACGGCGGGAGAGCTTCGGCGGATTGGCGCCGAGGATGTGCGCGTCTTTGACGGGCGGGTAGAATTTTCCGGCGGGGAGGAGATGTTGGCGAGAGCCAACCTTCATCTTCGGACAGCGGAGCGGGTGCTCATTAAATTGGGAGAATTTCCTGCCGCTACCTTTACGGAGCTGTTCGATGGGGTCAAGAGCCTTCCTTTGGAGCGGTTTATCGGAAAAAAGGACGCGTTTCCGGTAAAGGGGCATACGGTAAAATCGGCGCTCCACAGTATTCCGGACTGCCAAAAGATCGTAAAAAAAGCGGCAGTAGATCGTCTTTCGTCGGTGTACGGTGTGAACTGGTTTGAGGAAACGGGTCCCGTACATCCCCTTCAATTCCTTATTTTGAAGGATCGGGCGATCCTTTCGATGGATACCTCCGGCGCGCCGCTCCATAAACGGGGATATCGGAAAAATTCTCTGATTGCCCCTATTAAGGAAACATTGGCGGCGGGCATTTTGGATCTTTCCCGGATCAGGGGGGACAGCTTACTATATGACCCCTTTTGCGGTTCCGGAACCTTTCTGATCGAAGGGGCGCTTCGCGCTCTTCGGATCCCGCCGGGGATCAATCGCCGGTTCGGCGCCCAGGATTACTCCTGTTTTTCCCAAAGCATATGGCGGACAGAACGGGAGCGAGGGATCGAAGAGGTCAATCGGGAAGGGACTTTCCGCGCTTATGGAAGCGATATCAGCGAGGAAGCGGTGGCGCTTACTCGGGAAAACGCCAAAAAAGCGGGCGTTTCCTCTCGAATTACCGTAGAAAAACGGGATATCCGACAGTTTTCGATGCCCGAAACAGGGATTGTGGTTTGCAACCCGCCTTACGGTGAACGGCTTTTGGATCAACAGTCCGCCAGAAAGCTTTACGCCGAGATGGGAAAACGATTTTCTTACGGAGACGGAAAAAGCCTTTCCATTATTACTCCCGACGAGGCGTTCGAGGAATATTTTGGCCACAAGGCGTCAAAAAAGCGAAAGCTGTATAACGGCATGATCCGATGCGTCTTGTATCTGTATTTTTAATAAAAAACCCGAACCGGAATCCCGGTTCGGGTTTTTGATATCGTTTTATTTTTTCTGTTCTTTTTCCATCATACATTGGACCGCTTTTAAAACACCCAGTTTTCCGATGTTGTAGGTTAGTCCGCCCTGAAGCCATATGGCGTAGGGAGGACGCACGGGACCGTCGGCGGAAAGCTCGATGGAAGCGCCCATGGTGAAAGCCCCCGCCGCCATGATTACCTCGTCTTGATAGCCCGGCATCGCCCACGGAGTAGGAAGGGCGTTGGAGTCGATGGGGGAGCCTTGCTGGATCCCCTGGCAAAAGGCGATCATATTTTCTTTGGTTTTCAGCTCTACCGCCGTGATGAGGTCGGTGCGGGGTTCATTATAGGAAGGGGTGACGGCGAAGCCCAGATCCTCTAACAGCGCCGAGGCGAAGATACCGGTTTTTACCGCCGAAGCGACGACGCTGGGAGCGAAGAAAAAGCCCATATAAAGGGAACGGTTGATGTCCAGCGTACAGCCCGCTTCTCTTCCGATACCGGGAGTGGTAAGCCGGTAGCCACAAAGCTCCACAAGCTCTTTTTTCCCGGCGATGTACCCGCCGGTGGGCGCGATGCCGCCGCCTAAGTTTTTGATGAGAGAGCCGGCGAGAAGATCGGCTTTCGGCTCCTCTTTTTCTACCAGCTCGCCGTAGCAGTTGTCCACAAAGATGATGGTTTCGGGGCTGACTTCCCGGATGGCGTCGATCACTTCATTTAACACCTTGACCGGAAAGGAAGGGCGAAGGGCGTACCCTCTGGAGCGCTGGAGATGGGTGACTTTCGCGCCTTTTACCTTCTCCCGGATGGCGGGGATATCGGGAAATCCGTCGGCGTTTAGCGGAATTTCTTCGTACAGCACGCCGAAATCCTTTAGCGACCCGTTTCCCTCTCCACGAATGCCGATCACCTCTTCCAAAGTATCGTAAGGAGCACCGGTTACCGCAACCAGCCGGTCTCCGGGGCGAAGGACCCCAAACAGGGCGGTGGCGATGGTATGGGTACCGGAGACAAAATTTTGCCGGACTAAGGCGTCTTCGGTTCCAAGGATATCGGCGCAGATCTTGTCTAAGGTATCCCGTCCCAAATCGTCGTAACCGTAGCCGGTAGTGCCTAAAAGATGGGCAGCGGAGACGTTATGGCGATGGAAGGCGGAGAGGACTTTCTTTTCGTTTTCAAAGGCGATCTCATCTACTCTTGCAAAAGCATCCTTCGCCTTTTCCTCCGCTTTTTTCGCGGCTTCCAAAAGAGACGGCGTAAATTCAAAAGCTTGTTCCATACATATCGATTCCTTTCTTTTCATCTCAAACGGTATCGATTATACTCCTTTTTTGAAAAAAAGACAACCTTTGGACGATCTTCCCCATAGACTTTGAAACATAATTTCGAAAAAAGGCATTTTTACTTTGCCGCCGGTTTGGGGACGCGAAGTTAGGAGAAACCTTTTTGCAAACAGTTGTTTTTTTCCTTGTTTTCCGTTACAATAGAAGGGAAGAAACCGAAAGGAAGGATTTTATGGCGGCGGATTTAAGTCAGACCCGGCAGCGCATCGACGAGATCAACCAAAAGCTCCTCGCTCTGTTTGAGGAGCGGCAGAAGTTAGTGCGGCTGGTGGCGGAATACAAAAAAGAAAACGGCCTTCCCATTTTCGACGCCAGGAGAGAGCAGGCAATTTTGGATTGGGCAGAGAAAACGGGCGACCCCGCTCTTTCTCCGTATACGAGGGCTTTTTTTGAAACGGTTATGGGGGAAGCCAAGAAGTATCAGCAGACCCTGTTGTCGGAATCAGAATGAATATATACATTAAAAATGAATATTTATCCCGAAAAAATTACTGATATTTGGGAATTTGCCGGAAACTGTTTGTATAATAATACAAAATTGAGATTTGTAAATGAATTTTTATCAAAACGGGGTTGTTTTTTTTCAAAAAAATGGTACAATGGCTTCATAACCAAATAGACAGAAAGGATTATAATCATGAGCGAAATTAAAAAAGTGGTGTTGGCGTATTCCGGCGGCTTGGATACATCCATCATCATTCCCTGGCTGAAAGAAAATTACAACAACTGTGAAGTGATCTGCGTTTCCGGTAACGTGGGTCAGGATGCGGAGTTAGAAGGTTTGGAAGAGCGGGCGAAAAAGACCGGCGCGTCCAAGCTGTATATTGAAGATTTGCAAGACGAATTTGTCAACGAATATGTATTCCCCACCCTCAAAGCGGGAGCGGTTTACGAGAACAAATACCTTCTCGGTACCTCTTTTGCCCGTCCGGTAATCGCGAAACGGATCGTAGAAATCGCTTTGAAGGAAGGCGCCGACGCCATCTGCCACGGTTGCACCGGCAAGGGCAACGACCAGGTTCGGTTTGAGCTCGCCATCAAGGCGTTTGCTCCCAACATGAAGATCATCGCCCCCTGGCGGATCTGGAACATTAAGTCCAGAGACGAAGAGATCGACTACGCCGAGGCGCACCATGTCCCTTTAAAGATCAACAGAGAGACCAATTACTCGAAAGATATGAACCTGTGGCATCTTTCCCACGAGGGACTGGACCTCGAGGATCCCGCTAACGAGCCCAACTACCAAAAGCCCGGCTTTTTGGAGCTTAGCGTTTCCCCCGAGCAGGCGCCGGACGCTCCTACCTATATCACTTTGGATTTCGAAAAGGGAATTCCTGTGGCGTTAAACGGCGAGAAGATGGACGGGGTTACCCTCATTAAGACCTTAAATAAGATCGGCGGCGCAAACGGCATCGGTCTTGCGGATATTGTGGAGAACCGTCTGGTAGGTATGAAGTCCAGAGGCGTTTACGAGACTCCCGGCGGTACCATTTTGTACCATGCCCACGAGGTGTTGGAGACCCTCTGCCTGGATAAGGAGACCCAGCATTACAAACAGCAGGTCGCGTTGAAATTTGCCGATCTCGTTTACAACGGCCAGTGGTACACGCCGTTGAGAGAGGCTCTTTCCGCTTTTGTGGACGAGACCCAGAAAACCGTCACCGGTACCGTGAAGCTGAAGCTGTATAAAGGCAATCTCATTAACGCCGGCGTCACTTCGCCCTACTCCCTCTACGATGAGGAGATCGCGACCTTCGGCGAGGACGAGGTTTACGACCAGATGGATTCCCAGGGCTTTATCAACCTCTTTGGCCTTCCCATCAAGGTAAAAGCCCTCTTGGACGAAAAGCGGAAAAACAGCTAATATGGGAATTTACAGGGTGGGGGCAACCTCCGCCCTGTTTTGTTTTTGGAAAGGAGAGAACGCTATGGCTATGTGGGCCGGACGCTTCCAGAAAGAAGTGGACGAAAAGGTCAACGATTTTAATTCATCCATCTCATTTGACAGCCGGATGTACCGGCACGATATTTTGGGCAGTATTGCCCATGCCACTATGCTTGAGGAGCAAAACATCATTTCTCCCGCCGACCGGGACGCTATTGTGGATGGGCTCAACGGTATTTTAAGCGATATCGAAGAGGGACACCTCCTTTTTGATCCTACAGCGGAGGACATCCATATGTTTGTGGAAGCGGAGCTCACCCGCCGGATCGGCGACGCAGGAAAGCGCCTTCATACCGCCAGAAGCCGCAACGATCAGGTCGCGTTGGATATCCGGCTGTATCTTCGCGATGAGGTCAAGGAGATTCTTTCTCTGACCAAAGAGCTCATCCGGGTGATTTGTGATATGGCGCAGGCGCATACCGAGACCATTATGCCCGGTTACACTCATCTCCAGCGGGCGCAGCCCATCACCTTTGCCCAGCATCTTTTAGCGTATGGATTTATGCTTTTGCGGGATGTAGAACGGTTAAATGACGCCTATAAGCGGCTCAATTTCTGCCCGCTGGGCTGTGGGGCGTTAGCCGGTACCACCTATCCCATCAACCGGAAGCGTACCGCATCCCTTCTTTTGTTCGACGGACCGGTATTAAACAGCCTTGACGGGGTGTCCGACCGAGATTTTTGCGTAGAGCTTTGTTCGGCGATCGCTATCGAGATGATGCATCTCTCCCGCTTTTCCGAAGAGATCATCCTTTGGTGCAGCTGGGAGTTTAAGTTTTTGGAACTGGACGACGCTTTCGCCACCGGTTCCAGCATTATGCCCCAAAAGAAAAATCCCGATGTTGCGGAGTTGGTCCGGGGGAAAACGGGGAGAGTGTATGGGGATCTGATGACCCTTCTTTCCATGATGAAATCTCTGCCGTTAGCGTACAACAAGGATATGCAGGAGGACAAGGAAGCGATTTTCGACGCGGTGGATACGGTAAAGCTTTGTCTCAAGACCTTCGCGCCTATGTTAGGGACCGCCAAAGTGCTCAAAGACAATATGTACGCGGCGGCGGCGAAAGGCTTTATCAACGCCACCGACTGCGCCGACTACCTCACCAAAAAAGGCGTGCCTTTCCGGGATGCTTATAAGATTACCGGCGAACTGGTGGCGTACTGTATCGAGCACGGCAAAACTTTAGAAACATTGAGCCTCGAAGAATATCGCGAAAAAAGCGATGTATTTTCCGAGGATATCTATAACGCCATTGATTTGAAGACCTGCGCCTTTACAAGAAATTCCCTCGGCGGACCGGCGAAGGAGCAAACCGAGATGCAGTTAAAGGCGATCCGGGAGGCTCTTTAATGGAGCCGGTAACCTTTTCCGGGTTTTCCTTTGTGGAGGGAGGCGTTTCCGCCGCAAAGGGCTTTAAAGTCAGTGGCGCCGACCGATTCGGCTTAATTTTATCCGACCGTCCTTTGACTGCCGCCTGTTATCCGTATCGGGAGATTTCTCCTTTGCAAGCGCTGTTGGCGGGGAATTTCTCCGATGAAAAAAAAGTAGCGGCTTCGGCGGCGAAAACCCTTTCCCTTTCCGAGGACGCTTTGCAGGTGGTTTCTCTTTCCGTCGGGGATTTGGTGAGCGAGAAAGAGGTAGAGGAATCTCTTTGGAAAGAGCGGGCGGGAAAATTTTTGACGGTGGTTTCCGGAGATGTACCCGCTGTTGAGGCGGCGTTGGAGTTTCGGTTTGGCGATCATAAATGCCGGATCGGCGGCTGTTCCGGGGAAAAGGGATTTTTGCTTACCACCGACGCGGAAATTCCCCCTTCCTTGCTGCAAATTGCCGTGGATGAGACGGTTCGTCGTCTCCTTCCCGACGAAACCAAAAAGGTGCTGCTCCTTTCCTCGGGGAGAGTGGAGCATCTTCCCATGACGATTCAAGATGAACGTTTTTTTGCTTTTGTCAATGGCGTCTATATCCTGCTACTGAATCTGATCCGCTTAGGAGCGGGAGAAGACGGGCTGGTAGAATATATTGTTACCGGCGCCGAGCGGAAGGAAGAGGCGATCGCCCTTTGTCGCGCCCTTTTAAAGGCTCCTTTGGCGGCAGACGGCAAAACGCTCTTAGAAACGGCGGCGAGGCAAGGCCTGTTAAACGATCAAAAAGTTTTGTCGCTGGCGATTTGCTCCGAAAAAGGGAAGATATTGTTAACGAAAAATAACGCCTTTGTCACACCGGAAGAGGACACTGTCCAAAAGGTGTGGGACGCGAAAGAATGGAAAGTGTTCTTAACGGTAAAAGGCGGTGTGGAAAAAGCATTGATGGCGGTAAGCCGAAAAAAGAAAATGGAGGAACAAGATGAAACACCTGTTGAAATTAAGTGACCTGAGCAAAGAAGAAATTACCGATATCTTAGATTTGGCGGATCGGTTAAAATACGAAAATAAAAAAGGGATCGCCCATCCAAGACTTGCCGGTCAGACGCTGGGAATGATTTTCCAGAAATCCTCTACTCGGACGAGAGTATCCTTTGAGGTAGGCATGTATCAACTCGGGGGACAGGCGCTCTTTTTATCCTCGAGGGATCTACAGATTGGACGGGGAGAGCCGGTCGAAGATACCGCCAGAGTGCTTTCCCGGTATTTAAACGGCATTATGATCCGTACTTTTGCCCAAAAAGAGGTGGAAGATTTAGCGGAATACGGTTCCATTCCCATTATCAACGGCTTGACCGATTACTGCCATCCCTGCCAGATTTTGGCGGATCTCCAGACCATCCGGGAGATGAAAGGGGATCTTTCGGGGTTAAAATTCTGCTATATCGGCGACGGAAATAATATGGCGAATTCCTACATTGTGGGTTGCCTCACCATGGGAATGGAAGTGTCTATTGCCTGCCCTAACGATTATCGTCCCGATCCCTTTGTCTTGGATTTCGCCAAGGCGTACGGGGACAAATTCCATATCAGCGACAACATTTTGGAGATGGCGGCTGGCGCCGACGTACTGGCGACGGACGTTTGGGCTTCCATGGGTCAGGAAGGGGAAGCGGAGAAGCGCAAGATCGCTTTTAAAGGCTTCCAGATCAACGACAAGGTTCTCGCAGCGGCCAATGAGAAGGTTATGCTCCAGCATTGTCTTCCCGCGCACAAAGGCGAAGAAATTACCAGAGAAGCGTTTGAGGCGCACGCCAAAGAAATTTTTGAGGAAGCGGAAAATCGGCTTCATGCCCAAAAGGCGGTTATGGTTCGGTTAATGGAACGGTAAAAAAGAAAGCCCGGCTGACAGCCGGGTTTTTTCTTGAAAATGAATTAGCACTCTTAAATTTAGAGTGCTAATTTTTACGATTTGTTCATAAAATTATTGATATTTATTCATATATTGGCGGTATACTAAAGACAATAAAAGAAAGGGAGCGGATCGGAGAGATCCCCCACCGGTTCCTTCTTTTATGAGATGAATTTTAGGAGGTTTTGAGTATGTTTGATCTGTTACCTTTTGACCGCAGACAAAAAAGTTTAGCGCGTTATTTTGACGATATGGAGAAGAGCTTCTTTGGAGGACTCTCTGACGCCTTTGCTGAATTCAGAACCGACATCCTGGATAAAGGCGACCATTATCTGCTGGAAGCGGAGCTTCCGGGATTTACCAAAGAGGAAATCCACATTGACCTGGACGGAGACAATTTGGTGGTCCGCGCGGAGCACAGCGCGCAGAAAGAAGAGAAGGAAGAGCAGTACATCCGCAAGGAACGTCGGTACGGTTCCTTCGTGCGTCGGTTCGATGTTTCGAGCATCCGCACCGAGGATATTACCGCCAATTACCAAAACGGTATTTTGGAACTGACGCTTCCGAAGAAACAGCCGGAAGCTCCTGTTTCAAGGAAGATTGAAGTCCAGTAAAAACGCCCCTGAGGATATGGGAGTGTAACCGGTGAGACGGCGCGAACCGAAAGGTTCGCGCCGTTTTGTTTTCGAAAAGGTATTGCCAAATTTTTTAAGCAGGAACAAAAATTCTCTTTCTTTTTGTCGCTTTTTGGGGAAAAGAACGGGATTCCCCCCTTTTCAGCCCTCTCTTTTTATGGTATACTGTTTGTATCAGCAGGAAAATGACAATAAAAATAAGGGGAGGATTGCCATGAGAAAAATAGCCGCTCTGGTTGTGGGAATTTCTGTTTTACTGAGCACGTTGTTGCCTTGCTTTGCTTATGCCGAAGTGGACCCGGAATTGGGATTTGAGGTTTCCAGTGAGGCTGTCTACCTGGTGAATAATGAGACCGGGCTTGTAATTTACGAGAAAAACGCCAATGAAAAGATGTATCCCGCTTCTCTGACGAAGATTATGACGGCAATTGTTGCCATTGAAAATTGCGACGATTTGGAAGGATCGGTGGCGACGGCGCCTACTTATGTTTTCGATCAGTTATGGGGGCTGAATGCTTCCAACGCCGATATCCGCCATGGGGAAGAGGTGCGGATGATCGACCTTTTGTACGCGCTGATGCTGCGTTCCGCCTGTGAAGCGGCGGGGATTATCGCCGACTATATCTCCGGCGGGCAACCGGATCAGTTTATCGCCATGATGAATGATAAAGCGAAGGAGATCGGCGCTAACGACACCTATTTTGTCAACCCCCATGGCCTCCACGATGATAACCAGTATACCACGGCGGAGGATATGTATAAAATTACCGCTTACGCGATGGAAAATCCCATTTTTGCCCAGATTGCCTGTAGCAACAGCTACGAAATGCCCGCTACCAACAAGCATTCCGAGCCTCGCACCATCTACCACACGAACACTATGATGGACCCGAACCGGGGCGGTTCATGGTACTACCCGTACATCCGGGGAATCAAAACCGGCACGACGGATGAGAGCGGACGAAACCTGGTTTCTATGGCGGTGAAAGACGCCTATAGCTATACCCTGGTGACTTTGGGCGCTCCCATCTACTATGATAATGGAGACGAAATCAGCGACAATATGTCCTATGTGGACGCTAAGAAGCTGTACGACTGGGCGTTTGACAACTGGTCGGTGCGTTCGGTGGTGAAGACCTCTTCTGTGGAAGGACAGGTCAAGGTCAATTTGGTCAAGGACAAGGATGTGGTTTCGGTATTTCCCGCTGAAGATGTGGATTATCTTTTGCGCAAGGATATTGATATCGAGTCTTCTATCCAAAAGGTTTTGGTGTTACAGGAATCGGTAGACGCACCCGTTAATGAGGGAGACGTTTTAGGGACCATGGAGATCCGTCTGGCGGACAAGCTGATCGCTACGGTAGATCTGGTGGCAGGCGAGACATTGGAACGGGACGGATGGCTTTACTTTTTGAGTAAGTTGAAAGGCTTTTTCGGATCCCTGTGGGTGAAATTGGCCGTGGTGCTTTTGCTGCTGATAGTCGCTTTGTATGTGGCATATATGGTCATGTATAATAAAAAGCGCCGCCGTCGGAGAAGAAGACGGTTTTAAAAAAAGAGCCGGTAAAAACCGGCTCTTTTTTTACGATTTTTCGTTTCGCATAGTAAGGGAGATCCGCTTCTTTTTGGGGTCTACATCCAACACGGTGACATCCACGATATCTCCCACCTTTAACATTTCGGAGGGATGACGGATAAATCGGTTGGTGATTTTGGAGATATGGACTAAGCCGTCCTGATGGACGCCGATATCGATAAAAGCGCCGAAATCCACAATATTTCGAACGGTCCCTTTCATCTTCATCCCCGGTTTCAGATCGTTTAAGTCCATAACGTCGGTGCGAAGCAAAGGGGCGGGGAGACTGTCTCTCGGGTCTCGTCCCGGCTTGGTCAGCTCTTTCATCATATCCGAAAGGGTCTCTCTTCCCACGCCGATCTCTTCCGCCGCTTTCCCGGCGCCGTAGGCTTTGACTTTGCTTTCCAGTTCGGAGAAATCGGTATCCGTTTTTAGAGAGTAGCCGCAAAGGGAGAGAAGCTTTTCGGCGGCGTCGTAGGATTCGGGGTGGACAGCGGTCCGATCAAGATAGTTCTTGCTTTCCGGAATGCGTAAAAAGCCGGCGCACTGTTCAAAGGTTTTCTTTCCCAGTTTCGGCACCTTTAAAAGCTCCTTTCGAGAGGAGAAAGCGCCGTTATTTTCCCGGTATTCCACAATATTTCCCGCGACGGTAGAGGAAAGTCCGGCTATGTGGGAAAGGAGGGATGGGGAAGCGGTATTTAAATCCACGCCCACCGAGTTGACGCAGTCCTCCACCACGCCGTCCAATGAGGCGGAAAGCTGGTTTTGGGGCATATCGTGCTGGTATTGACCTACTCCGATGGCCTTGGGATCGATCTTGACTAACTCCGCCAGAGGATCTTGGAGCCTTCGCCCGATAGAGACGGCGCTTCGCAGAGAAACGTCGTATTCGGGAAATTCCGCCGCGGCAAGTTTGCTCGCGGAGTAGACAGACGCTCCCGCTTCGCTTACCATCATATAAGACAGTCCGCAGTTCATTTCTTTGATGAGTTCGGCGGCGAAGATCTCGGTCTCCTTGGAAGCGGTGCCGTTTCCGATAGAGAGGACTTCTACATGGTGCTTTAAAATCAAATTTTTCAAAATCTTTTTAGCCTCTTCCACCTTATTTTGGGGAGGCGTCGGATAAACGACGGCGGTAGCTAAAACCTTTCCCGTTGGGTCGATTACGGCGGTTTTACATCCGGTGCGGTAAGCCGGATCCAACGCTAAAACTGTTTTCCCCTTGACGGGAGGCTGCATCAAAAGCTGGTGGAGATTCAGCTTAAAGGTGGCGATAGATTGCTCGTTGGCGCTTTCCGTTAAGGCGTTACGGATTTCCCGCTCGATGGATGGGAACAGAAGCCGGTCATAGGCGTCATCCGCCGCCTCCAAAACCGCGTCGGTTAAGGGCCCTTCTCCCTTTAAAACCCGCCGGTAAATGTAGCCTTTGGTGATGTCCTCGTTTCCCGAAAGGGTGACCTTTAAAAAGCCCTCCCGTTCCGCCCGGTTGATGGCTAAAATGTTATATCCTTTCAGTTTACTGACGTTTTCGCTGAATTGTTGGTACATGCTGTAGGGGGAGGCTTCGATCCCTTCCTTTCCCTCGGTGGACAGCACACCCAGCTTCAGAAAATACTCCCGCATCAGTTTTCGGATCTCGGCGGAATCGGAAATGTCTTCGGCAATGATATCTTTGGCGCCGTTTAAGGCGTCTTGCGCTGTTTCTACGCCCTTTTCCGGATCAATATACTGATTTAAAAGCTCCGGTAAGCCGTTTTGATCCTCCTGGGCGAGGATGGCTTCGGCGAGAGGGGAAAGCCCTTTTTCTCTCGCTACGGACGCTCTGGTTTTGCGCTTGGGCTTATAGGGACGATAAAGGTCCTCCGCTTCAGTCATGGTAGCGGCAGAGAGAATCTGCTCTTTTAACTCATCGGTAAGCTTTCCTTGCTCCTCGATGGAGCGAAGGATCTCTTCTTTCCGTTTCCAAAGATTTTGAAGATAGTCCTTTCGCTCGGAAAATTGGCGGACCAGCTGGTCATCGGCCGATCCCGTTTGCTCTTTCCGGTAGCGGGAGATAAACGGGACGGTATTTCCCTCCTCTAAGAGCCGGTACAGATTTTCGGCATGGGTGGGCTTTAGGGAAAATTCGTCAATCAGGGTTTGCAAAATTGTTTCGTTCACAGTTATCCATCTCTCCGTTCGTTGCTGAGATGCCTTTATTGTACCATATTTTTGAAATTTTGAACAGAGAAAGGCGGAAAAGCTATGCAGCCGCGAAAAAATATGGTACAATGAGAAAAAAAGGAAAGGAAGGATAGGATGGCGAGAATCAAGCCAGGAGAAAAAATGCCGGATTTTTTGGTTCAAACCGCGTTTCGCGGCTCTTGCCGACTTTCGGAGATAGTTCAAAAAAAGACCCTTATCTGGGTGCTTCGGTATATCGGCTGCCCCAGTTGCCGGTATGACGTGGATGAGCTCTCTTCCCATGCCGAAGCGTTTGCCAAAAAAGGCGTTTCTTTGCTGGTATTGATGCAAAGCAGCGTCGAAAATATTCGAAAGACTTACCCCGGGGGACTTCCTTTCGAGATCCTTTGCGATCCGGATCAGGAAATTTACCGCAGCCTTTCCATTGATCCTGCCCAGTCGATGGAACAGCTTCGCCCGGAAAGCGAGGCGGGGAAGGAACGAATGGCGAAGAAATTTAACGCGATTCGAGAAATGGGCATTACCCATGGCGAATACGAAGGCAACGAACAGCAGCTGCCCGCTTTCTTCATACTGGAGAAGGATTTGACGGTGGCGCACGCCCACTATGCTGCCGATTTGGTAGATATGCCCGATGTAGAGGAAGCTCTGGCAATGATTTGCCGCCCAAAGAGACGATCCTTTTTCGTCTTTTTTACTAAAGTTTGTTATATCATAATTAGCATAATGCCTATATCAATTTTACATTTTACAAAGCATAGGATAACTGTTAAAATATTAACAAGCTTAAGAGAGCAACATCCTACGTAAAATCGAGTGTACGGGCGCGAAAGCGTTCGAGAAAGAAAAGGGGTTAGAAGATGAAACAGAAAGTTTACCCGGTGATTGACAGCATGGACGCGTTGTTAGCCTCCATCGAGCGCGTCAGAGCGGCGCAAAAGAAATTTTCCACCTATTCTCAAGAGCAGGTGGACAAGATTTTCAAAGCGGCTGCTATCGCGGCGAATAAAGCCAGACTCCCTCTCGCGAAAATGGCGGTGGAAGAGACCGGTATGGGCGTCGTAGAGGATAAGGTAATTAAAAACAACTACGCGGCGGAGTACATTTATAACGCATATAAGAACACCAAGACGGTGGGAATTATTGAGCGGGACGAAACCTTCGGCATTATGAAGGTCGCGGAACCCCTTGGCGTGATTGCGGCGATCATTCCTACCACCAACCCCACGTCCACGGCTATTTTTAAAACTTTGATCGCTTTAAAGACCCGCAACGGCATTATCATCAGCCCCCACCCCAGAGCGAAAAAATCCACCATTGCGGCGGCGAAAGTGGTTTTGGAAGCGGCGGTTGCTGCGGGCGCTCCCGAGGACATCATTTCCTGGATCGACGTTCCCAGCTTAGAGATGACCACTACCATTATGAAAGAGCTGGATGTTATTCTCGCTACCGGCGGCCCCGGCATGGTCAAATCCGCTTATTCCAGCGGTAAGCCGGCTTTGGGCGTTGGCGCCGGCAATACGCCCGCTATTATCGACGATACCGCGGACATCCTTTTGGCGGTCAACTCCATCATTCACTCCAAGACTTTTGATAACGGTATGATCTGCGCTTCCGAGCAGTCGGTTATCGTTTTGGATAAGATCTACGACAAGGTCAAAAAGGAATTCGCCTACAGAGGATGCTATTTCCTCAATCCCGAAGAGACCGAGAAGGTCAGAAAGACCATTTTGATTAACGGCGCTTTGAACGCCAAGATCGTAGGTCAGACCGCGCACACCATTGCCTCTCTTGCCAACGTTGAGGTTCCCGAGAACACCAAGGTCCTCATCGGTGAAGTGGAGTCGGTAGATATCAGCGAGGAATTCGCCCACGAAAAACTGTCTCCCGTTTTGGCGATGTACCGGGCGAAGGATTTGGACGACGCGTTCGATAAAGCGGAGCATTTAATCGCGGACGGCGGTTACGGTCATACTTCTTCCATTTATCTGAATGCGGTAACGGAAAAAGCGAAGATCGACGCCTTTGCCAATCGGATGAAAACCTGCCGTATTTTGGTCAATACTCCCTCTTCTCATGGCGGTATCGGTGATCTGTATAACTTCAAGCTGGCTCCTTCTCTGACCCTTGGATGCGGCTCCTGGGGTGGCAACTCGGTGAGCGAGAACGTCGGCGTGAAACACTTATTGAACATCAAGACCGTTGCGGAAAGAAGGGAAAATATGCTTTGGTTCAGAGCACCGGAGAAAGTATACATTAAGAAAGGATGCCTGCCTGTCGCCTTGGATGAGCTTAAGACGGTCATGGGCAAGAAGAGAGCCTTTATCGTTACCGATAGCTTCTTATATAAGAGCGGCTTTACCAAAGCGGTCACCGATAAGTTAGACGAGATGGGCATTATCCATACCACCTTCTCCAACGTCGCTCCCGATCCCACTTTAGCTTGCGCCAAAGAGGGTACCGAATTGATGCGCGCTTTTGAGCCGGATGTCATCATCGCCTTGGGCGGTGGTTCTCCTATGGACGCTGCGAAGATCATGTGGGTGATGTACGAGCATCCCGAGGCGGACTTTATGGATATGGCGATGCGCTTTATCGATATCCGCAAGAGAGTTTATACCTTCCCGAAGATGGGCGAAAAGGCGTACTTCATCGCCATCCCCACCTCCGCTGGTACCGGTTCTGAGGTTACCCCCTTTGCGGTTATCACTGACGAGAAGACCGGCGTAAAATATCCATTAGCGGACTACGAGCTGATGCCCAATATGGCGATCGTAGACGCGGATCTTCATATGACCGCTCCCAAGAGCCTGACCTCTGCATCTGGTATTGATGCGGTCACCCATGCGCTGGAAGCGATCGCTTCGGTGATGGCGACCGATTACACCGACGGTCTGGCGATGCGGGCTTTGAAGATGATCTTCGAATACCTCCCCAGAGCTTACGACAACGGTCCCAACGATCCGGTTGCCAGAGAGAAGATGGCCAACGCGGCGACCATGGCCGGTATGGCTTTTGCCAACGCGTTCTTAGGCGTCTGCCACTCTATGGCGCATAAGCTGGGCGCGTTCCATCATCTGCCTCACGGTATTGCCAACGCGTTGATGATCGACGAGGTTCTTCGCTTTAACGCTGCTGAGGCGCCCTTAAAGATGGGTACCTTCTCCCAGTACGATCATCCTCATACCTTAGCTCGTTATGCGGAAGTTGCTGATTACCTTGGCTTCAAGGGCAAGACCGATGAAGAGAAGCTGGAAGCTTTGATTAAGGGCATCGATGAGTTGAAAGAGAAGATCGGCATTAAGAAGACCATCAAGGAATACGGTATTGATGAGAAAGACTTCTTAGACCGGTTGGACGATATGGTGGAGCAGGCTTTCGATGACCAGTGCACCGGCGCCAACCCCCGTTATCCTTTGATGAGCGAGATTAAGGACATGTACCTGAGAGCCTACTACGGCGAGAACGCATAAGGAGGAGCATTATGAATCTGGAACGCATTATTGCAGTCAGAACCGGAAAAACCGTCTATCGGGACGGCGACAAAGTAATTAAACTGTTTGACAACGATTACTCCAAAGCGGATATTTTAAATGAAGCCTTGAACCAGGCTCGTATCGAAGAGACCGGTTTAAACATTCCCAAGATTCTTGGCGTATCTATGATCGACGGGAAATGGGCTATTATCTCCGAGTATATCAAGGGAAAGACGTTGGCGCAGCTCGTGGAGGAAAATCCCGATCGCTTCGATGAGTATTTGAACCTTTTTGTGGACCTCCAGCTTGAAGTGCACAGCAAGACCTCTCCTCTTCTGACCAAACTGAAAGACAAAATGAACCGGAAGATCAGCAGCGCCGATTTGGATGCCACTACCCGCTATGAGCTGCACACTCGCCTCGAGGGTATGCCCAAACATAATAAGGTTTGCCACGGCGACTTTAACTTCTCCAACATCATCATTACGGATGAGGGAGTTCCCTACATCTTAGACTGGAGCCACGCCACTCAGGGCAACGCTTCGGCGGATGTGGCAAGGACCTATCTTCTCTTCTGGTTGGACGGCAATATGGAAGGAGCGGAAAAGTATCTGAACCTTTTCTGCAAGAAGAGCGATACCGCCAAACAGTACGTACAAAAATGGCTTCCTATCGTCGCCGCTTCCCAGTCGGTAAAGGGCAATCCCAAGGAGCGGGAGTTCCTTCTCTCCTGGGTCAATGTTGTGGATTACGAATAATAGGAGGGCCGTATGAAAATTACCGTATGTATCGGAAGCTCCTGCCATTTGAAAGGATCCAGACAAATCGTAGAGAGCTTACAGTATCTCATTTCGGAAAATCATCTGAAAGACGAGGTGGAGCTGGCCGGAACCTTCTGCATGGGAAATTGCAAAAACGGGGTTTGCGTCACGCTGGATGACAAATTCTACTCGCTGACGCCGGAAACCACCAAGGATTTCTTTGCGACGGAAGTGCTTCCCAAGGCGAAAGCATGATCGTTCAGATTTGTATCGGAAGTTCCTGCCACTTAAAAGGTTCCAGAGATATTGTGGAAATGATGCAAAAAACCATTTCGGATCGGAAACTGGAAGATGAAATTACTTTGGCCGGAAGTTTCTGTACCGGAAAATGCAATCGGGTGGGTGTGACTATCCAGGTGGATGACGAGATTTTCACCGGCGTTACCAAAGAGAGCTTTCCGGAATTTTTCGAAAAGGAAATTGCAAGTAAATTGTGAGGAAATGACTGTTTCGGCCGGGAGAGCGCTTCTTTCGGCCGATTTTTCCGATTGCTATGGCAGCCGGAATCCCGAAAGGAATCGATTTTATGGCTGAATATTTAAGATTAAAAAAATCCAACTGTAAAAATTGCTATAAATGTATTCGCCACTGTCCGGTAAAAGCCATTCGTTTTTCCGGTAACCAGGCGCATATTGTAGGAGACGAATGTATCCTTTGCGGACAGTGTTTTGTGGTATGTCCTCAGGGAGCGAAGGAAATTGCCGACGAGCGGGAGAAGGTTAAGGTCCTGCTCGCGTCCAATGATCCCGTTGTGGTTAGTCTCGCCCCTTCTTTTGCCGCCAACTATAAAGGCGCCGGTATCGAGGAGATGCGGGATGCGCTGAAGAAATTGGGATTTGCCGACGCGGAGGAGACGGCGATTGGCGCTACTATTGTAAAAAAGGAATATGAACGCCTTTTGCAAGAAGGGACGCGGGATGTGATGATTACTTCCTGCTGCCATTCCGTAAACCTTCTGATTCAAAAGCATTTTCCCGATATGCTTCCATATCTGATTAACATTCTAACTCCCATGGAAGCGCATTGTCAGGAGATCAAAAAGCGGATTCCCAACGCCAAGACGGTGTTTATCGGTCCTTGCGTCGCGAAAAAGGACGAGGCGGATTTAGGAGATCTGGTAGATGCGGTTATGACCTTTGAGGAGTTAAGCGAGTGGCTCAAGGAAGAGAAAATCGAGATTGCCTCCCGCACACAGGAAGATGATAAGGGCCGCGCTCGCTTTTTCCCAACGGCGGGCGGTATTTTGAAGAGTATGACAATCAAGCCCGACAATTATACCTATCTCACCATTGATGGAACAGAAAACTGTATCTCGGTATTAAAGGACCTTCGAAACGGCAATATTCACCATTGCTTTATCGAGATGTCCGCCTGTGTGGGAAGCTGTGTCGGCGGTCCAGTTATGGAACGGGAAAAATCTCCCGTCAGCAACTACATATCCATCTCCTCTTATGCGAGAGAGCAGGACTTTGCGGTCTCTATGCCTTCTCCGGAAGCGCTTCGGGAGGATCGGATGATGTTAGAGATGAACCAGCGCTTTCCTTCCCAGGGCGAGATTGAGGAGATCCTTCGCCGCATGGGCAAGACCAAGAAGGAAGACGAGTTAAATTGCGGTTCCTGCGGATATGACACCTGCCGCGCCAAGGCGGTAGCCATCTACCAGGGCAAAGCCGATGTGTCCATGTGTCTTCCTTTCTTAAAGGAAAAGGCGGAAAACTTCTCCGGCAACATCATTAACAATACGCCTAACGGGATTATTGTCCTCAACGAGGATTTGGAAGTGCAGCAGGTGAATAAGGCGGCGCTCAAGATCATGAACATCCCGAGAGAAAGCGACGTCATGGGAGAACCGGTAGTGCGTATCTTGGAACCGAAGGCGTTTATGGAAGCCAAAAACGGTAAGAATGTTTACGACCAAAAGACCTACCTTGCCGAGTATAACCGGTATGTGGAACAGACGGTGATTTTCGACAAAGAGTATAAGGTTCTCATTGGCATTATGCGGGATATTACGGAAGAAGAGACCGAGCGGGAAAAGAAAGAGGAATTCAGCCGTCAGACTATTGAAGTTGCCGACAACGTAGTGGAAAAACAGATGCGCATTGTCCAGGAAATCGCTTCCTTATTGGGAGAGACGGCCGCGGAGACCAAAATTGCGCTGACCAAGCTAAAGGAGTCGATTTCCGATGAATAATCTTTGCGTAGATATCGGATACCGAAGCATCAATCATTTTGGCGAGGAGCTTTGCGGAGACCATGTGGATGTGGTGGAGCAGGAAAACGGCTCCAACGTCATTGTTTTGGCCGACGGCCTCGGAAGCGGCGTAAAAGCAAGTATTCTTTCTACGCTGACCTCCAAGATCATTTCCACCATGATGGTGGCGGGTCTTTCCGTAGAAGATTGCGTAGAGACCATTGCCGCTACTCTCCCGGTTTGTTCGGTGCGGGGCGTTGCTTACTCTACCTTTACCATTCTTCGCATCATTGAGAATGAGTACGCGGAGATTATCCAATATGATAACCCCCTTGCTATTGTGCTGCGGGACGGAGCAAACTGGGACTATCCCAAAACCGAAATGACCATCGGGGACAAAAAAATTTACCGCTCCCATATTCACTTAAAAGAGAACGATGTGTTTGTGCTGATGAGCGACGGATGTCCCCATGCGGGAGTGGGTATGGCCTATAATTTCGGCTGGCAGCGAAAGGACATTATTTCCTTTTTGGAAACCTTTTACGATGTGGGATTTACCGCCAAGACTCTCTCCACGATTTTGCTCGATGAGTGCGACCGGCTTTACGATCACAAACCGGGAGATGACGCCACCGTTTGCACCATTCGTATCCGAAAACGAGAGCCGATGAATCTTTTGTTTGGGCCGCCTTCCAATCCGGACGACTGCGACAAAATGATGAGCCTCTTTTTCTCTAAGGAAGGAAAACACATTATTTGCGGCGGTACTACCTCTTCCATCGCGGCAAAATATTTAGGGAAGACGTTAAAGCCGAAACTGGAGTTTGATGATCCGGAGATTCCGCCCATTGCCGAACTGGAAGGGGTGGATTTGGTGACCGAAGGGGTAATCACCGTCAACAGGGTGCTGACCTATGCCAAAGACTATCTTGGCGAAAACCGCTGTTACAATCACTGGAGCATCAAACGGGATGGCGCGTCCCTTATCAGCCGTCTTCTCTTTGAAGAAGCGACGGACATCAACTTCTTTGTGGGAAGAGCCATCAATCCCGCCCATCAAAACCCCGATCTCCCCATTACCTTCAGCATCAAAATGCAACTGGTCACCGAGCTTTCAGAATGCTTAAAGAAGATGGGAAAACGAATTAAAGTCAGTTACTTCTAAGGAGGGAAGGAAAGTGGCCTTACGGAAATTTGATACCAAAGTACAGTATTTGAAATACAAGGTGCTGCGGGAGGTTGCCAGGGAAGCCTGGAACGATACCCTTTTGGAGAAGCTTTATGATATTCCGAAGCGAATTGTTCCCGGAAAAGAGGCAACCATGCGCTGCTGCGTGTATAAAGAGCGGGCGATTTTGGCGGAACGGATCAAAATTGCTATGGGCGGCGATAAACATAATCCCAATGTCATTGAAGTCATTGACATTGCCTGTGACGAATGTCCGGTGAGCGGATATGAGGTCACCGAATCCTGTAGAGGATGCCTGGCACACCGTTGCGAGGATGTATGCAAAAAAGGAGCGATTACCTTTGACCATAAGCAGCGGGCGGTGATCGACAAGACCAAATGCGTGGAATGCGGCGCATGCGCCAAGGTTTGCCCTTACGGCGCCATTACCAACCATAAGCGCCCCTGTGAACGGTCTTGTAAGGTGGGAGCCATTTCCATGGCCACCGACGATACCTGCGCCGCGTCCATCGATAACAGCAAATGCATCGCATGCGGCGCTTGCGTTTATCAGTGCCCCTTTGGCGCGATTATGGATAAATCTTACATCCTTAACGTGATTGACCTTATCAAAAAAAGCGAGGAAAGCCAGAAATTTAAGATATTTGCCGTGGTAGCGCCCTCTATTTCCAGCCAGTTTACCTACGCGAAATTAGGCCAGGTCATCACCGGTATCAAGGAGCTTGGATTCCATACCGTGGTGGAGGCCGCGTTGGGTGCCGATATGGTGGCGTATTCCGAAGCGGCGGAGTTAGCGGATAAGGGATTTTTGACCAGTTCCTGCTGTCCCGCCTTTGTGGATTATATCAAAAAGCAATTCCCCGATTTGGCGGAACATATCTCTCATAACCTGTCTCCGGTAGCCACCATCTCGAAGTATATCAAAGAGACCACCCCCGATGCGAAGGTGGTGTTTATTGGGCCTTGCACGGCGAAAAAGATGGAATTTAAGCTGGATACAGTGAAACCTTATATCGACAGTGTCATTACCTTCGAGGAGCTGCAAGCCCTTTTCGACAGTAAGGATATTGATATTACCACCCTCGAGGAGGGAGTTTTGGATAACGCTTCCTATTACGGACGGATCTTTGCCCGAAGCGGCGGCCTTTCCGACGCGGTAGCCCAGGCGCTCAAGGAACAGGGACTGGACAACTTTGATCTGAAGGCGGTACCCTGCGACGGGATCGAGGCATGTAAAATCGCTTTGCTTAAGGCGAGAAAGCGGATTTTGGACGGAAACTTTATCGAGGGTATGGCTTGTGTCGGCGGCTGCATTGGCGGCGCCGGATGCCTGACTCATGGAGAGAAAAATAAGGCGGAAGTGGATAAGTACGGTAGGGAGGCCTACGAGAAGACCATTACCGACGCCATTAGTCAGCTTCGATAATACCTGAAAGGCGGGGAATATCCCCGCCTTTTTATAAAAATTAGGGCGCGAAATTGTTTCGCGCCCTGAAGATATTTTGATTTGAATGGGAATCAATAGATGGTAAAGCCGCCGTCAACTACCAGATCTTCACCGGTAATCATATTGGATTCCTTGCAGGAAAGGAATAAAACCGCCGCCGCGATCTCGTCGGTCTCCGCGAACCGATGAGCGGGGATCTTCTGGATCATGTCGTCTTTGACTTTGCCCTGCCACGCTTTTTCGCCCATATAGGTGTTAACAACCGTAGGAGCAACGCCGTTGACGTTGATGCCAAATTCCGCCCATTCCAGCGCCAGCACCTTGATCATACCCACGACAGCAGCCTTACTCATGGTGTAACCTACATGCTTATCGATGGCGATAAAGTCCGCCTGAGAGGTGACGCAGACGATTTTTCCGCCCTTGCCTTGTTTAATCATCTGGTTGGCGACCGCTTGGCAAACCCGGAAAACGCCGATCGCGTTGATATTAATATGCTTTTCCACGATATCGATAGAGATATCTTCGGCGTTTTCCAGCTCCACAAAGCCGGGCATATTGGCCAATACGTTGATTTCGCCAAAACGCTCTACCGTCTTTTCCACGCAGTTTTTGACGCTCTCGGCGCTGGTGACATCACAGACGATACCCAAAGTCTCGGTGCCGTAATCCGCGGCAATGGAAGCGGCGACCTCGCCTACCGTATCCTTACAATCGGCAATAACCACCTTCGCGCCCTTATCCGCGTACATTCTCGCGGTCGCTTCGCCGATCCCGCCGGCGCCGCCGACAACAATCGCGACTTTTCCATCCAGACGGAAATCGCCGGTTACTTTTTCGTATTGAATCATCTTAATTTCTCCTTTTGCCAATTTCTGTGCTTTTATTGTAGGCTAATTTCTCCAGTTTGTAAAGAGGAGGTTTTTCATAAAATTTTCCGATATTTTTGTGGATATGAGGAAAAGAGGGCTACTTTTCGGTAAGTTTTAAGAATAGATCAATGGAATCCGTGACAGTTTTGAGACTATTCCTAAAGAAATCCGGATGGGAAAGATCAATACCCACCGAGGCGGCGACGCCTTCCACCGTATTGACGGTGGTCTCCTTTAACAGCTTCCGGTATTTGGGAAGGAACGCCTCTCCCTCTTTTTGATAGATGGCGTATAGTCCTCGGGTAAAGAGTCCGCCGAACGCGTAGGGGAAGTTATAGAAGCTTAAGTTATCCCGATAATAGTGACTCTTGCAAACCCACATATAGGGATGCAGGTAATCGGGATCCAAGCCGTCGCCGTAAGACTGTTTTTGAGCGTCCAGCATAATCTCGCACAGCTCGTCGGGGAAGAGGAACCGGTCCTTTCTCTGCTCGAATACGGCGCTTTCAAAAAGGAACCGGGAATAGATGTCGACGATGATCTGGGTCACGTCAGAGATCTGGCTTTCTATCAGGGCGAGCTTTTGCTCGCCGCTCGCTTCCTCAATGGCGGCGGACATGATGATGGTCTCGTTAAAATTGGAGGCCGTTTCCGCCACCGGCATGCTGTAGCTGGTATTTAGGGGACGGTGATCCTGGATCTGCTGGCCGTGGTAGGCATGACCCAGCTCATGGGCTAATGTCACAATATCGCTAAAGGAACCGTCAAAGTTAGTCAGTACCCGGCTTTGGCCGATAAAGGGAAGGTTGGAGCAAAATGCGCCGCCTACCTTTCCGGCTCTCGGATAAAAGTCGATCCATCGTTCTTCGAAAGCCCGTTTGACCATTTCCGCCAGATCCGGCGCGAAGCCTTCAAAGTGGGAGATCAAATATTCTTTGGCTTCCTCAATGGTATAAGTGCGGCTGTCGTTTCCCATAGGCGCGAACAGGTCGTAGAAGGGAAGCCCGTTATGATGCCCTAAAAGCTCGCCCTTTCGTTTTAAATACGCCCGGAATTTGGGGAAGCTCTCCCGCATGGCGGTAAACATGGCTTCCAGCGTTTCCCGTTTCATCCTCGACTGGCGAAGGGTCATCTCCAAAGGCGACGAATATCCCCGCATGTCCACCAGGGTGTTGATCTGGCTTTTCAAGTTATTGAGGGAAAACGCGACGCCGTCCTTGATTTTATCGTAAGAGGCAAGCTCCGCAAAATACGCTTCCCTTCGGACATCCGGGTTTGCGTCGTAAGCGAGGTTTCGGATCGCCGAAAGATTGGTTTTCTCCCCCTTATAGTCTACGACCACAGTGGAAGTGAGGTATTGCTGCATGCTCGACCATGCGGCGCCGGCGGAGAGGTTTAATTTTGCGATCACCTCTTCCACTTCATCGCTTAACCGGTACTTTCCCTCATCCTGGATCTGGGAAAGATAAAAAGAGTAGTCTTTTAAGGTCTCATCCTGTTCCAAAAGAGCGGGAAGATCCTGGATAGACGCGATAAAGCTTTCGATGACCGAGCGGGCTTTGGCGCTTTCGCTCATTTTCTGCCGCAGCTTTCCAAGATAGGCGGTGCTTTCGGGATCGGTGGTGTTGGCGGATTGGTTGAGCGAACCAAAAGCGCTGAGTCTCCGGTTCAAAAGCTGATATTGCTCCAGATAAGCGATCGCCTTTTGCAGCGTTTGTAACGGCTCGTTTCGGTCTAACGTTTCGGAAAACTCGTTGATTTTCCCAATCAATGTTTCAAAACGGGCGAGGTCCTCTTTTAAGGCAGGATCGTCGTATCCTTTGTAAAGGGCGTCTAAAGACCAAGTTCCATCCATATGAATTCCTCCTATTAAATTAAAAATTTTACAAAACAAAAGCCGGCGAAACGACTTGGTTCCGCCGGCAGCCGGATCAGAACGCGATCCGTTTTTCAATATATTCTTTGAGCTGTTCGATGGGAATGCGAATCTGTTCCATGGAATCCCGCTCTCTGACGGTGACGCAGTGATCAGCTTCCGTTTTGTCGTCGCCCACAGTAGCAAAGTCTACCGTAACGCAGAAGGGCGTGCCGATCTCATCTTGGCGGCGGTACCGTTTTCCAATAGAACCGGACTCGTCAAAGTCCACCATAAAGTCTTTTTGCAGTTCGTGGAAGATTTCCTCGGCTTTGGGAGACAGTTTCTTCGACAGGGGAAGTACAGCGCATTTAAAGGGCGCAAGGGCGGGATGGAGCCGCAAAACGGTACGAACGTCGTTTTTCTCCGCGTCTACCACTTCCTCGTCGTAGGCGTCTACCAAAAACGCCAACGTCACCCGGTCGGCGCCGAGGGACGGCTCGATCACGTAGGGAATATAGCGTTCATTGTTTTCCTGGTCAAAGTACTCCATAGATTCGCCGCTCACTGTCTGGTGGGCAGTCAGGTCGTAATCGGTCCGGTCGGCCACACCCCAGAGTTCGCCCCAGCCAAAGGGGAAGAGGAACTCGAAGTCGGTGGTAGCGTTGGAGTAATGGGAAAGCTCTTCCTTTTCATGGTCCCGAAGGCGGATGTTTTCTTCTTTCAGGCCCAGATTCAAAAGCCATTGCTTACAGAATTCTCTCCAATAAGAGAACCACTCTAAATCGGTGCCCGGCTTGCAGAAAAACTCCAGCTCCATCTGTTCGAATTCACGGATCCGGAAGATAAAGTTACCGGGGGTGATCTCGTTGCGGAAGGACTTTCCGATTTGGCCTACGCCGAAAGGAACCTTCTTTCTGGTGGTGCGCTGAATGTTTTTGAAGTTGACGAAGATGCCCTGGGCAGTCTCGGGACGAAGATAGATTTCGGTGGTAGAGTCCTCGGTGACACCCTGGTGAGTCTTGAACATCAAGTTAAATTTCCGGATGTCGGTAAAGTCGGATTTTCCACAGTCGGGGCAGCAAATGCCTTTTTCCCGGATGTAGGCGACCAGCGCGTCGTTGTCCATGGCTTCCACCACGACGTCGGTAATGCCGTTTTGCTGGTTCCATTCCTCGATCAGCTTATCCGCCCGATGTCTCGTTTTACAGGATTTGCAGTCGATCAAAGGATCGTTGAAGGTGGAGACATGTCCCGAGGCCACCCACACTTGGGGGTTCATCAAAATGGCCGAATCCAGACCCACGTTGTAGGGGGATTCCTGGACAAATTTCTTCCACCATGCTTTTTTGATGTTGTTTTTCAATTCCACACCCAGAGGACCATAGTCCCAGGCGTTGGCAAGGCCACCGTAAATCTGGCTTCCAGGATATACAAAGCCTCTGCCCTTGCAGAGGGCGACGATCTGGTCCATGGTTTTTTCGGTATTTTTCATGCTTTTTCCAGCTCCTTTGTTGCGGCGTTGGGTTTTGAAACGCCGTTATGCGAAAAATCCGCCGTCCTTAACACGTAAGCGGAAGAAATCGGCGACTACCCATTATTGTAGAGAAAAAAAGAAGTTTCGTCAAGCGTTTCCGAAAATCTTTCGAAAAACCAAAAAAGAAAGACGGAAAAGAAAAGTTTTTCTTTTTAAATTTCGTTTGAATCGACAAATTTTTCCATCTTTTTTTCTACAAAGTCTCTTTACGGTTTTGTCGAATTGTGGTAAAATGAAAAAGAATAAGAAGGTCGTTTTGGGGAAGAGTGTACTTTTTCAATACCTGCTTTCCCGTTTATCGAGCAAAGGACGGAGGATATTATGACCGGCATCAAAAAATACGGGAGAAAGATGTTTGCCCTCGCGCTTTCGGCGACGGTGCTTTTGGGCGGAGGAATGTTGATTCACAATGCTTTGGCGGCCAGCAATAGCGAGGTGTCCGCTTCTTCTTTTACTTCGGCGATTTATGACGAGCTATTGGAAAACTGGGATGAGAACGGGGATAATAAATTGTCCCAAAGCGAGCTTTCGGCGGTAACGTCTCTGGATTTGAGCGGGATGCGCTTAAGCTCTCTTCGCGGTGTGGAGTATCTGACGGGTTTAACTAAACTGGACGCTTCCAATAACCGCCTCACCAGTGTCAACTATGTGAAGGAATGCACCAATCTGAAATATTTGAATCTGAGCGATAACAAGATTAGTTCTCTTACCGGACTTTCGCAGTTAACGTCGTTGACGGAGCTGAATCTTGCTCATAACGCACTGTCTTCCATTACCGAGCTTCGTTCCAACACCAGGCTTGTGAGTTTAGATTTAAGCGACAACGCGCTCAATATGATTGACTCGCTCTCTTCCTGTCAGTCGCTCACTTCTCTCTCTCTGGATGACAACGCGATTTCCACCCTGCCGACGTTGCCTGCGTCGCTGACGTACCTTTCTGTCAGCGGAAACCGGTTGACGAACGTAACAAATCTCAATACGCTAACTCGTTTGACGGAATTGAATTTAAGCGGGAATCAGCTTACTTCGGCGCCTTACATTGGAAGCGGCACGTTAAAAACCCTTGACCTTTCGGAAAACGAAATGACCTCTTTGGCTTCTCTTTCCAAATACGTAAACTGCGCCATCGATGTCCGTTTTAACGAAATTCCTACGGCGTCCGATGCCGAAAAGAGCTTTGCGAATATGCTGAAAAACGGCGGCTGTACCTTAAATTCCATTCCTCAGGCGCTAAAGGGATGGCAGTACGCCGACGGTTACTCCTACTATTTTACCGATACCAAGGGAACCTGTCTTACCGGAACCCAGACGATTGATGGGGTAGAGTACACCTTTGACGAGGATGGAAAGAGCGGCAACGGCGAACCGGATTCCGATCTTCTCCGGCCTACCGTACCGGTGAACTGGACCATCGAAAACGGAAAGTACTATTATAAGGACGCCAACGGCAGCTACCACAAAGGCTGGCTTTTAATGGGCGGAAAAGATTATTACTATCTGGACCCCGCTACCGGCGAACGGCTGACGGGATGGAAGTTTGTCAATAATTACTGGTACTATATGGATCCTTCTACCGGTTTGATGCAAACGGGATGGATCCAGTTGGATGGAAAACGCTATTACCTGCGAAGCTGGGGCTCTATGGCGGTGCAGTGGGAGCTGATCGATAATGCCTGGTACTACTTCGGCGCGGATGGTGCTATGCGCTCGTCCAGCTGGGTGGATTGGAAGAACGAAAAGTACTATGTCCTTTCCGACGGAAAGATGGCGACGGGAACGGTGACCATTGACGGCGTTTCCTATACGTTCAGTTCTTCCGGCGTTTTACAGTCCTCTGGTTCTTCATCGACACCCACAACGCCTACCACCCCATCTACCTCTATGCCGGCAGCGTCCATCAAAAAGCCTTCGGTGGACGTGACTTGGACCCTTTCCGACGGCAAATACTACTATAAGGACGCCAACGGCAGTAATCACAAAGGGTGGCTTTTGATCGGCGGCAAGGATTATTATTATATGGATCCTTCTACCGGTGAACGGCTGACGGGATGGAAATTTGTCAATAATTATTGGTACTATATGGATCCTTCTACCGGCTTGATGCAGACCGGATGGATCCAGGTAAACGGAAGCTACTACTATATGCGCAGCTGGGGTTCCATGGCGGTTCAGTGGGAACTCATCGACAACACCTGGTACTATTTCGGCTCGGATGGCGCCATGCGGACCAACTCCTGGGTGCTGTGGAAGGATAAATGGTACTATATGTTAGCCGACGGAAAGATGGCCACCGGCCTTCAGACGGTAAACGGACAGACCTATTACTTAGGAACCGACGGGATCATGTACGCTTCCTCCTGGCTGGGACAAAACGGGACATGGCGCTACTTCGGAGGCAGCGGCGCGATGGTGACCGGCTGGAACACCATCGGCGGCAAGACTTACTATATGAAGAAGAGTGACGGAACCTGCGCCACCGGATGGTGCAAGATCGACGACAAGACGTATTACTTCTATTCCGATTGTTCCATGGCGGTCAGCACTACCATCGATGGTTACACCATCGGCGCGGACGGCGTATGGACCGGAAATTAAAACTGGCTTGGCGAAAAAACAAAAACCGGCGCGGGTTTCCGTGCCGGTTTTTAAGTCCGAAAACGGGATCCTTTTTGCGCGGGGCTTGTTTTTTTTGAAGAAGTATGATAAGATACCTCCAGTACAGACATTTTCGGAAGGAGCGCCGTTTTGATTCAGGCAAATTCGGTTTTACTCACTTTACGCGAGGTGGAAAAAGAGCTTTCCTCCACGGCGCGTTGTAAAAAACTGGTTCGATCTTTTTATGGGGAGGAGCATATTCCCTTGGCGTTTGTGCACAGCTTCGGTTGTCAGCAAAACGTAAACGACGGGGAAAAGATCCTTGGTATGCTCACTTCTTTTGGCTATGGCGTAACCTTTGAGATGGAAAAAGCGGATGTGGTGATCTACAACACCTGCGCCATCCGGGAAAACGCGGAAAAGAAGGTCTACGGTTTGGTGGGAGAGCTTTCCCATCTGAAAAAGAAAAATCCGTCTGTGCTCATTGGTTTATGCGGTTGCATGGTGCAGCAGTCCCATGTGGCAGAAAAGCTGAAATTCAGCTATCCCCAGGTGGATTTTGTATTCGGGACCCATGCGCTTACGTCGTTTCCTACCTTGTTTTCCGGGGTTTTGGAGTCGGCGCTTTCCGGAAAACGAAAACGGATGTTTGAAATTTTCGATTCCGATGGAAGGATCGCCGAGTACGCGCCGGTGTACCGGCTGGACCGGGCAAAAGCCAATTTGCCCATTATGTACGGCTGCAACAATTTTTGCACCTACTGCGTGGTTCCGTTGGTGAGAGGGCGGGAGCGTTCCCGAAGGAGCGAGGATGTTTTGACGGAAGCGAAGACCCTCGCGGCGCAGGGTTATCGGGAGATCACCCTTTTGGGGCAGAATGTCAACGCTTACGGCAAGGATTTAAAGGACGACCTTTCCTTTCCCGAGCTGCTTTTGGCGTTAAACGAGATCGAAGGGGATTTTCGGATCCGTTTTATGACTTCCCATCCGAGGGACTGCACCAAAGAACTCATCGACGCCATAGCGAAGTGCGATAAGGTTTGTAACCATATCCATCTTCCGGTGCAGAGCGGAAACGACCGCATTTTAAAGGAAATGAACCGGCATTACGATCGAAAGACCTATCTTTCCTTGATTCGTTACGCCAAAGAGCGGATCAAGAACGTCACCTTTACCAGCGACATCATCGTCGGATTTCCCGGCGAGACCGAAGAGGAATTTCTCGACACCCTTTCTCTTATAGAAGAGGTTCGGTATCTGGCGCTGTTCACCTTTATCTTTTCCCCCAGAGAGGGAACTAAAGCTGCTTTGATGGATGACCCGGTTTCCTACGAGGAAAAGAACCGCCGGTTTCAACAGCTGCTTTCGGTCCAAAAAAAGATCGAAGAACAACTGCACCGGGAGATGGTCGGGAAAACGGTAAGGGTTTTGGTGGACGGATTCAACCGGGATCACACCAGGCTTTACGGACACAGCGAGGAGAATCTCACCGTTGATTTTCCCGGGGACGAGAAGCAAATCGGGAATTTTGTGTCGGTTCGGATCGATTCTATGGAAAACCGTGCCCTTTTGGGACATATTATTGATTGAGGAATGAAAGGAAGGATCTAATATGGAAAACATTATTTTATTGGCCAGAGAAATGGGAAAAGCGATTCAGCAAAGCGACGCCTATAAAAATCTCCGGGCGGCTTCGGAAGCTAACGACAAGGACAAGACCCTCCAGGATGGCATCGGCCAGTTCAACTTAAAGCGGATGGCTTTAAACGAGGAGATGCAAAAATCCGAGCGGGATGAAGCGAAGATCCAGTCTTTGAATCGGGAGCTTCAGCAAATTTACACCGACGTGATGGGAACGCCCAGCATGATGGCTTATCAGATCGCCAAGCAGGAGATCGACGAGATGATGCAGCAGATCACCGGCATTTTGTCCCTTTGCGTCAACGGCGAGGACCCGGATACCTGTGAGGTTCCCGTCGCCTGCGGCGGAAGCTGCGACAGCTGCGCCGGCTGCCACTAAGAGCGAATAGCCTTCGGCAAGGGATGGTTTCCTAAAAGCCGGAGGCTTTTCTTTTTTACGACGGATTGGAGGGACAACGGTGGCGGAGGGAAAACTCTCCCCGATGATGCAGCAGTATCGGGAAATCAAGGAAAAAAACAAAGACTACCTTTTATTCTATCGCCTCGGAGATTTTTACGAGATGTTTTTCGAGGATGCGCTGATTGCATCCAGAGAGCTGGAGCTGACGCTCACCGGAAGGGACTGCGGCCTTCCCGAGCGGGCGCCGATGTGCGGCGTGCCGTACCATGCCTGCGACGGATACATCCGAAAGCTGGTGAGCAAGGGGTATAAGGTGGCCATCTGTGAACAGATGGAGTCTCCGTATCTCGCCAAGGGGATCGTGAAACGGGAAGTGATCCGGGTGGTGACGCCGGGTACCGTTTCCGACAGCAATATGCTCAACGAAGGGGAAAACAACTATATCGCCTCGGTCTTTCTCCAAAAGGACGGCTTTGGCTTTTGTTACGCCGATATTTCCACCGGGGAAGCGTATGTCATGACCAAGCGGGGAAAAGATGTCGCCCGCAAGCTGGAAAATGAGCTGTATAAGGTCTCTCCCGCCGAATTGTTCGCCAACGAGGGCTTTTTTGAGCACCTGAAGGAATGGAAGGAGCTCCAAAGCCGTCTTGGCATCGAGATCGGACGCTATGCTGACGGGGAATATGAGGAAAGCGAACTTCAAAACATCCTTCGGAATCATTTTAAGGAAAATGTCCCCGATTTGTTTTCCGAAGAAAAGCGCTACGCCCTTTTGGCGGCGGGAAAGCTTTTTTACTATCTGTACGGGACCCAAAAGGAAGGGGTCAACCGGATCCGCGTCCTTCGGGATTACGGCGAGGAGACCTACCTGACGTTAGATTATACCGCCCAGCGGAATCTGGAGCTTTTAAAGACGCTGCGGACAGGAGAAAAGCGGGGGACTTTGCTTTGGGTTTTGGATAAAACCAAAACGGCCATGGGAAAACGGATGCTCCGCCGTTTTTTGGAACAGCCTTTGTACCATATCCCCGCCATTACCCGCCGTCAGGCGGCAGTGGGAGAGCTTTTTGAAAACAACATCCTTCGGGGAGAGCTTCAGGATGCGTTAAGCGGGGTATACGATCTGAAGCGGCTTTTGACTAAGGTCATTTACCGCAGTATCACCCCCAGGGAGATGCTTTCTCTTGCGTACACGGCGGCGAACCTTCCGAAGGTAAAGGCGCTTTCCGAAAAGCTGTCCTCCGCTTTGCTTCAAAAGCTCAACGGGGAGCTGGATCCGTTGACGGATCTTCGGGAAATGATCGAAAGCGCCGTCGATGAAGACGCGCCGCCGACTATGAAAGACGGGGGCGTCATCAAAAAAGGCTACCATAAGGAGCTGGATGAGTTAAGGGAGATCAAGGAAAACGCCACCGGCTTTTTAAGCCAGATCCTCGAGCGGGAGCGGGAAGCTACCGGCATCAAGAATATGAAGATCGGCTACAACAAGGTGTTTGGTTACTATATCGAGGTGAGCAAATCCAACCTTTCCATGGTCCCTGATACCTATATTCGGAAACAGACTTTAGTCAACGGGGAGCGGTATATCACCGAGGAACTCAAAGAGCTGGAAAGTAAGGTGCTCTACGCCAGCGAAAAGATCGTCGCTTTGGAAGCGGAGCTTTACGACGCCCTTCGGGAGAATGTAGCGAAACGATTCTCCGCCATTGAAAAAACGGCGGCGGCGGTGGCGGAGCTGGACGTATACTGCTCTTTGGCGCAGGTCGCCGTGGAAAATCATTACGTTTGCCCTTCTTTAAATGTCAACGGGATCATCGACATCAAAGACGGTCGGCATCCGGTGGTGGAAGCGGTAGGCACCGACGGCCCCTTTATTCCCAACGACGCGTATCTGGACAATAAAACCGACCGGCTCGCCATTATTACCGGCCCCAATATGGCGGGAAAATCTACCTATATGCGCCAGGTGGCGCTGATTATGATTTTGGCGCAGATGGGGTCCTTTATTCCCGCGAGAGAGGCGAATCTCTGTCCGGTGGATCAGATTTTTACCAGAGTGGGCGCATCCGATGATTTGACGGCGGGCCAGTCTACTTTTATGGTAGAGATGAGCGAAGTGGCGCATATCTTAAAGAGCGCTACCCGGGAAAGCTTCATTATTTTGGACGAAATCGGGCGGGGAACCTCTACCTTCGACGGCATGAGCATCGCCAAAGCGGTGGTGGAGTACATATTAAAGGGAAAAAGTTTAGGGGCGAAGACGCTGTTTGCCACCCATTACCATGAACTGACCCGGTTAGAAGAGGAATGTCCCGGCGTGGTCAACTATAACATCGCCGTTCGGAAAAAAGGGGATGACATCCTCTTTTTGCGGAAAATCGTCCGCGGCGGCGCCGACGACAGCTACGGCGTCGAGGTGGCGAAATTGGCGGGCGTTCCCGATAAGGTCATCAAACGGGCGAAAGAGGTGCTAAAGGAGCTGGAAACCAAGGGCCTCAAACAGCCGAAACCGGCAGCCATACCCGCGCAAACCCAGCAAACATCCTTTTTGTCCGACGGGCTTTACAAGGTGGAAAACCGGCTGCGGACGCTGGATGTGGACGATTTGAGTCCCAAAGAGGCGCTGAGCCTGCTTTACGAATTAAAGGCGCTTTTGCCGTAAGGAGATCATATGGAAAAGTTAAATACCCTTGGCATTGCCAGAGATTTTTTGCGCAGACGGGTCAAAGCGGGGGATTTTTGTATCGACGCTACCGCGGGCAGAGGACGGGATACCCTGTTTTTAGCGGAGCTTGTGGGAGAGACGGGAAAGGTTTTCGCCTTTGATATCCAAGAGGAAGCGGTGGAAAGCACCAGAAAACGGATCGCGGAAAACCAAAAGGAAGGGATCGTCACCGTTTTTCTGGACAGTCACGAGAATCTATTGTCCTACGCCAAAGAGGAGACCGTCGACGCCTTTACCTTCAATTTGGGGTATCTTCCCGGCGGGGATCACAGCATCTGTACGACCTTCGACACCACCGCTAAGGCACTGGATGCGGCGATGCGCTTATTGAAGCCCCATGGCGTCATCTCCCTTTGCATTTACTATGGCGGGGACAGCGGGTATGAGGAGAAAAACGCGCTGATGGAGTATTTGAAAACGGTGGATCCCAAGGTCTTTACCGTTTTGGTGGCGGATTTTTACAACCGCCCAAACGACCCCCCATTGGCAGTCATGATATTAAAGGAGACTTGATATGCTGCTATCGTTACAGCATGTAGATGTGTATTTCGGCAAGATCCCGATTTTGCTCGATATCAACGGCGAGATCCAGGATAAAGCGCGGATCGGTTTGGTGGGGCCTAACGGCGCCGGGAAAACGACGCTGCTCAATACCATGCTGGGGCTTATCGAGCCGGAAAAGGGGACCGTCGCCGCGAAACCCCACCTGAAAACCGGGTATCTGCGGCAAAACAGCGGGTTATCGGGAAAAAATACCATTTACGATGAAATGCTTTTGCCCTTTTCCCCGCTTCTTCGGACGAAAGAGCGCATGGACGCTTTGTCTTTGCAGCTGGCGTCCCCTTCTTTGGGAAAAGAAGAAACCAAAGCGCTCACTGAGGAGCTAAGCCGTCTTCAGATTGCTTTTGAAGCGGGAGACGGGTATATGATCGACGTCAAAATCAAAACGGTGCTCAACGGCATGGGATTTCAGGACAAGGACCACAGCACGGTGATCGATACGTTGAGCGGCGGGGAAAAAACGCGGCTGGCTTTGGCGAAGCTCTTGCTTTCCGAGCCGGAGCTTTTGATTTTGGACGAGCCGACAAACCATCTGGACTTTAAGACCCTCACATGGCTTGAGGAATATCTTTTGTCCTATAAGGGCGCGGTCATCACCGTATCCCATGACCGGTATTTTCTCGACCAGGTGGCGACGGAAATCTGGGAGATCGAGTTTAACCGGATGCGGACCTTTCGGGGCAATTATTCCAAATATAAACAGCTCAAGCAGGAATTGATGGCGAGATGGGAAAAGGAATATGACGCCCAGCAAGAGGAGATCGCCGACTTAAAAGACTATATCGCGAGAAATTTGGTGCGCGCCACCACCGCCAAAAGCGCCCAAAGCCGGGTCAAAAAGCTCCAGCGCATGGAAGTCATCGAGCGCCCCAGGGAGTATGCCAAAAAAATGGCCCTTCGGTTCGATTTTGACCGGGATCCGGTGAAAGAGGTATTGAATGCCGAGGATCTTTCCCTTACCGTTGGGGAAGGGGCGCAAAAAAAGCACCTTTTCGATCATCTCTCCCTTTCGGTGCGAAAAGGGGACAAAATCGCCATCATTGGAGAAAATGGAGTGGGAAAATCCTCTCTGTTAAAAGCGCTTTTGGGGGAGATTCCTTTTTCCGGCGGGAAATATCGCTGGGGGAAAGAGGTCAAGATCGCCTATTTCGACCAGGAAAATAAGCGGCTTCCCCCGTACTCCTCCGCGCTCGACGCCCTTTGGAACAAAAATAAAAGCCGCACCGAGTTAGAGATTCGTTCGATGCTTGGAAAAGTCCTTCTCAGCGGGGAGGATGTCTATAAGCCGGTTTCCATTTTAAGCGGCGGAGAGAAAGCAAAGCTCAGTTTTGCCATCCTGATGATGGAGCGGGGAAACGTTTTGGTTTTGGACGAACCCACAAACCATCTGGATCTGCCAAGCAAGGAAACGTTAGAAGAAGCGCTGATGGAGTTTTCCGGCACCCTTCTTTTCGTTTCCCACGACCGGTATCTTTTAAGCCGAGTCCCTCAAAAGATCATAGAACTGTATCCGGATCATGTCCATGTGTATCCGGGAAACTACGAATTCTACCTTAAGGAAAAGGAAAAAGAAAAACCTCTTTTAGAGAAAAAAGAGCCGAAAAAGGAACCGAAAAACGGCGGGGGAAGAAAAAGCAAGGAGCAAAAGGCGAGAGAAGCCGAGGCGAGGGCAAAGAAAAAGGCTTTGGAGGACGAGATCGCCGCTTTGGAGGAAAAGATCGCGTCCATGGAAGACGACCTTTTACACCCCGAGCGGTTCGAAGGGGATTACCAGGCGATGGACGACCACTGTATCCGTCTGGAGGAGGAAAAAACGAAGCTTTCCCAGTTAGAGGAAGCGTGGTTTATGATGCTCGAGGAGGAAGAGGAATGATTCGCACCGCTGCGTTGGAGGATGCCGCGAGGTTTTCGGAAATTTACCGGTATTATGTGGAAAACACCGCGATTTCCTTTGAGAAGACCGCCCCGGACGAGAAAGAGATGGCGGCGAGAATCCAAAGTGTTCTTTCCAAATACCCGTGGCTTACTTTGGAGGAAGACGGGGAGATCCTGGGTTATGCCTACGCATCCGCTTATCGGAGCCGTTATGCCTTTTTTCCTACGGTGGAGATCTCTATTTATGTGGATCACCGCTTTCTGAAAAAAGGATATGGAAGCACTTTGCTTACGGCTTTGTTACAGGAGATGAAAAACGAAGGGTATTATACGGCCATCAGCGTCATTTGTACTCCCAACCCGCCCAGCGAAAAGCTGTTTTTGAAATTCGGATTTCAAAAAGCGGGGGAATATCCCAAGATCGGATATAAAATGGGCGCCTGGCGAGATATTACGGAATATTTGCTGCCGCTGCGGGAGTATCAGACGCCGGATCGAATTTTCGGTTGAACAAAAGAATAAATTGACAAAAAAAGTTCCTTTGTGGTACACTATTTGTCAATAAGATAGAAGGGGAGATGTTTTTATGGTCAAAATCAGTGCAGACAGCACCTGCGATCTGTCGCCGGAGCTTGTGAAACGGTATCATGTAGTGATCAATCCTTTGTACATCAATAATGAGCAGGGCTCTTACCGGGACGGAGTCGATATTACCCCCGCGGATATTTTCGTTTATTTTGAGCAGACGGGGAAGCTTTGCACCACCTCGGCCGCCAGCGTTTCCGATTATACCACGCTGTTTGAGTCGCTGACGGCGGATGGAAGCGAGCTGGTCCACATCACCATCAGCGCCGAAATGTCCTCCTGCTACCAAAACGCGTGTATTGCGGCGCAAGAGGTGGGAAACGTTTATGTCGTGGATTCCAGAAATCTTTCCACCGGTATGGGGCATATCGTGATCGAAGCCGCGATCCTCGCGGAGAAAGACGCCTCAGGGGAGGAAATCAAACGGGAGATGGACGCGCTGACGCCCTATGTGGACGCGAGCTTTGTTTTAGAGAAGCTAAACTACCTTTATAAGGGCGGGCGTTGCTCGGCGGTGGCGTCTTTGGGCGCCAACCTTTTAAAGCTCAAGCCCTGTATCGAGGTAAAAGACGGAAAAATGGGCGTAGGGAAAAAGTACCGGGGCTCTTTGGAAAAGGTGCTTTTGGAATATGTAAAAGACCGTCTTTACGGAAAAGAGGATATTTGCGCCGACCGGATCTTTGTGACCCATTGCGGCTGTGACAGAAAAATCGTGGATCCGGTAAAAAAGGAAGTAGCCTCCTGTATGGATTTTGAGGAAATGCTGGAGACGACGGCGGGATGCACCGTTTCCAGTCACTGCGGCCCTCATACTCTTGGAATTTTGTATATTCGAAAGAAAGAAAAGGATTGACAAGCCGCTTCCTTTATGGTATAATCGTTAAGCCGCATGTCCCGGGCAGTATCAAGACGGAGCTTCCGCGCCTGGCGACAGCGAGATTAAGAAAGAGGCAGGTGCCTTTATGTACGCAATTATCGAGACCGGTGGCAAGCAGTACCGCGTAAAAGCCGGCGACGTTGTCTTTGTGGAAAAGCTCGAGGGCGAAGCGCAAGACAGCATCAAATTTGACAAAGTCGTTTTGATCGGCGACGAAAACGGCGCGAAGATCGGCGCTCCCTATGTGGATGGCGCTTCGGTGGACGCGACGCTCTTGAAAAACGGCAAAGGCAAGAAGATTACCGTCTTTACCTACAAGCCCAAAAAGAGCGAGAAACGGAAAATGGGTCATAGACAGCCTTACACCCAGGTTCGTATTGAAGCAATCAACGGCTGATGATTCGAGCGATTTTTTTTGGCAGTGAAGGTTGTTACAGCGGCTTTTCCCTCTCCGGCCACGCCGGGATGGGGGAGTATGGCGAGGATATCGTCTGCGCCGCCGTGTCTTCCGCGCTGCAGCTGACGGTGAATGGAATCACTGAGATCGTCAAAGCCAACGCTTCGGTTTCGGTGGAGGAAAACATGGTCAGCTTGACTTTAAAAGAAGAAAGTCGGGAAGGAAGCATGTTCATCAACGCTTTCTACCTTCATTTGACTCTTCTTTTAGAGGATTATCCAAAAGCAATTTCAATTACTGTTTCGGAGGTGTAAGTGATGTTAAAGTTATCGATGCAATTTTTTGCACATAAAAAAGGAGTCGGTTCTACCAAAAACGGTCGGGATTCCGAGTCCAAACGCCTTGGCGTGAAACGAGCTGATGGCCAGTTCGTGCTGGCGGGAAACATTTTGGTCCGTCAGCGGGGAACCCACATTCATCCCGGCGAGAACGTAGGCAAGGGCAGCGACGATACCCTGTTCGCTCTCGTGGACGGCAAGGTAAAATTCGAGCGTCTCGGACGGGACCGGAAAAAGGTCAGCGTTTATAACGTTCAGTAATTCGCGGCAAAGCCCTGAGCCTTTGGCTTGGGGCTTTCTTACTGGAAAAGAATCTTTTTTCTTTTTTCGGTAACGCTAAGGACAGACGGAAAGGAAGGAGTTACGGCCATGTTTATCGATCAGGCAACCATTACAGTCAAAGCCGGTGACGGCGGAAACGGCGCAGTTTCCTTCCACCGGGAAAAGTACGTCAACGCGGGCGGTCCCGATGGCGGGGACGGCGGAAAAGGCGGCGATGTGATTTTTGTGGTAGACAAAAACCTCAATACCCTGACGGATTTTCGATACAAACGGAAATATACGGCGGAAAACGGCCAAAACGGCGGCAGCAGAAACTGTACTGGAAAAAGCGGAAAGGATTTGATCGTCAAGGTCCCCGAAGGCACTATCGTCCGGGAAGCGGAAAGCGGACGGATTATGGCGGACCTTTCCGGAGAGGAAAAAGTGGTCATTGCTAGAGGGGGAAAAGGCGGCGCCGGAAACCAGCATTTCGCCACCCCTACCCGGCAGATTCCCCGCTTTGCCAAGCCGGGTGTTCCGGGAGAGAGCTTTACTCTCAATTTAGAGCTGAAGCTGCTGGCGGATGTGGGGCTGGTGGGATTCCCAAACGTGGGGAAATCTACGTTGATCTCGGTTATCAGCAAGGCGAAGCCCAAGATCGCAAACTACCATTTTACCACGTTGGCGCCTATTCTCGGGGTGGTTTCCTTGGATTATGAGCGTTCCTTTGTGGTGGCAGATATTCCCGGATTGGTAGAAGGCGCCTCCGAAGGCGTGGGCTTGGGTCACGACTTTTTGCGGCATATCGACCGTTGCCGGCTCATCGTCCATTTGGTGGATGTGTCGGGAAGCGAAGGCAGAGACCCGAAGGAAGATTTTGAGAAGATCAACTACGAGCTTAAAAATTTTGACGAAGAGCTTTCCCTTCGCCCTCAAATTGTGGTTGGCAACAAATGCGATATCGCATCCAAAGAGCAAATCGACGATTTTCGCGCCTATATTGAGGAAAAGGGCCTTTCCTTTTTCCCCATCAGCGCTGCTTCGGCTTCGGGAACCAAAGAATTAGTGAACGTGATCTATGAGAAGCTTTCCAAACTGCCTCCGGTGAAACACTACGAGGTAGAGTACGAGCGGCCGGTTTGGGATAAAACGCAAAGCCGAACCTTTGAGGTCACCAAAGAAGATGACGTTTATTATGTAGAAGCCTCGTGGCTGGAGCCGATTTTGATGACCGTGAACATGGACGATTATGAATCCCTTCAGTATTTCCAGCGGGTGCTTCGGGAAAGCGGCATTATCGACCGGCTGGAGGAAATGGGCGTACAGGAGGGAGATACGGTGGACATTTTCGGATTCCGCTTTGAATTCGTCCACTAAACGGTATGGAAATGAAGGAAAATCCAAAGCTTTTAAGCCCTCTGGTGCTGGCGTTTTTGGGTGACGCTGTGTTTGAACTGCTGGTGCGGGAAAAATTAGTGGAAGGCGGAAACCTTCCGGTAAATGTTTTGCACCGCAAGGCGGTTCACTACGTTTGTGCCGGCGCTCAGTCAGAAGGATATTCGGCAATTGAAGGAATGTTGACAGAAGAGGAAAAAGCGGTTTTTAAGCGAGGAAGAAACACAAAAAGCGGTGTCCCCAAAAACGCGGATCCGGCCTCTTATCGAACGGCTACCGGGCTGGAAGCGTTATTTGGCTATCTCTATGCCTCCGGGCAGGAAGATCGATACCGACTGCTGTTTTCGGTGATTTGGAAACAGAAAAACCAAAATTCGGAGGAAGGATATGGAGAAGCGTAAGTGGACTTTTTTCCTGGACATTTTCATGGTTATTCTCGGAACGGGAATTTACGCTTTCAGTTTATATTACTTTATTGAACCGTCCAAGGTGGCTCCCGGCGGAATCACAGGTATTTCCTTGATGTTAAATCACCTTTTCCACCTGCCGGTAGGCGTTTTGACGGTGGCTTTTAATTTGCCGCTTATCGCGATAGGTTACCAGAAGATCGGAAAATACTTTATTTTAAAAACGGCAATTTCCCTTTTTTCTTTTACCTTGATTTTTGACTTTGTGCTTCCTTTGTTTTTAACTCCTTATGAGGGGGAACGACTGATTTCATGCCTGTTCGGAGGCGTTTTAAACGGGATTGGAATCGGAACGGTATTTTCCCGCGCCGGTTCTACGGGCGGCACCGATATTATTAACAAGATCTTGAACCGAAAGTATCCCCAGTTTCCGTTGGGACGGCTGGTCTTATTCAGCGATTTTATCATCATCGGGATTTCCGTGCTGGTTTACGGCTCTATTGAATCGGCTCTGTACGCGATTGTTGTAATTTTTGCTTCTTCCCAGCTGATCGATGTGGTGGTTTACGGCGGGGATAGAGGAAAGATCATCTATATTTTTTCCGAATCCTATAGGGATATTGCGGACTTAGTGATAAAACGGATCGGAAGGGGCGTCAGCATTATTCGCATTGAGGGAGGATATAGTGGCAAGGAACGGGAAATGCTTTTTTGCGCGGTGCGGAAAAATGAGTACCATCGACTGAAACGATTGGTTTTTTCCGTGGATCCAAAGGCGTTTATGGTGGCCGCGGATTCTTCTGAAGTGACGGGGAAGGGCTTTAAATCCTCAGACAGCGAATAAAAGCTTAGAACAAACAAAAAAAGAGCGCCTTTCGGCGCCCTTTTTCCGGAGCTTATCGATCGTTGCTGTTCTTGCTCTGTGCGTCTTTGTTCTGATCGTGGTTCTGGTTTTTATTATTCTGGCTGTTGTTTTGGCTGTTGTTTTTGTTCTGGTCCATTTTTTTCACCTCACTTTACATGGTTAGTATGGTATTTTTTATTTGTTTTATACTTATTTTTTGATTTTCTTGAAAATTTAAACAGTGGAAAGGAAGATATGAATGTCGGGACATTCCAAATGGAACAACATCAAACGGAAAAAAGAGAAGACCGATGGACAGAAGGCGAAAATCTTTACCAAGATTGGCCGGGAAATCGCGGTTGTGGTAAAGATGGGAGGCGGGGACCCTTCCGTTAACGGCAAGCTCCGGGATTTAATCGCCAAAGCCAAGGCGAACAATGTTCCCAACGACAACATTGACCGGATCATCAAAAAAGCCATGGGCGAGGGTGATAAAAATAATTATGAAAACATCACTTATGAAGGATACGGTCCCGGCGGCGTCGCGGTCATTGTAGAGAGCCTTACCGACAACCGGAATCGGACGGCGGGCGAGGTTCGCCATACCTTCGATAAGTTCGGCGGCAATATGGGTACTACCGGCTGCGTTTCCTTCGGATTTAAGGAGAAGGGCGTCATCGTGATTGATAACAGCGAGGGCGCCATCAGCGAGGATCAGATTATGGAGGACATCATGGACGCCGGCGCCGACGATTTCTCCATGGAAGAGGAGATGATCGAGGTCACTACCGATCCCAACGAGTTTTCCGCTGTGCGGGAAGCGTTGGAGCAGAAGGGGTACACTTTCGTTTCCGCCGAGGTGGAAATGGTCCCCGATACCTATGTGTCTTTGACCGACGAGGATCAAATCAAAAAGATGGGACTTTTATTAGAACGCCTCGAGGATAACGACGATGTTCAGAGCGTCTGGCATAACTGGGAAAACGAGGACGCTTACGAGGGATAAGCAGTATAGCGGCGCCGGGAAAAGACCGGCGCCGTCCGTTATATAAGGAGAAAGTATGAAGTTAACGACGGTCTGTTATATCGAAAGCCAAGGAAAATATTTAATGCTTCATCGAATTAAAAAAGAAAATGACGTCAATCGGGATAAATGGATCGGCGTCGGCGGTAAGGTGGAGCCGGGGGAGAGTCCCGAGGATTGCGTGCGGCGCGAGGTTTTGGAAGAGACGGGGCTTACCCTTCTGTCTTACCGGTTTCGCGGCATGGTAACTTTTGTGGATGATACCGGCTGGCAGGAATATATGTGTCTTTTTACCGCGGATAGATACGAAGGGACTCTCTCCGATTGTGATGAGGGGGAACTCGCCTGGATAGAAAAAGAGGCGGTACAAAAGCTTCCCATTTGGGAAGGGGACAAGCTGTTTTTTCGGCTTTTAGAGGAAAAAGCGCCCTTCTTTTCGTTAAAGCTTGTCTATGGAGAGGGCGGATTCCTTCGCGAGGCCGCGTTAAACGGTACGTTGTTAAGCCAAAGGGAGATGGAAGAAAAAGGCTTAAATTTTAAACAAAATCCCTTTTTCGGTTGAGCTAAAATCCGGATTTTTGACGATTTTTCTTTTTCCCCTTGACAGATTTCGCCGAGAGTGATAGAGTATAAACAAATCAAATATGTGTGGTTAATGGCTGTGACGAAGAGGGTCGGACTTCTTTTTTTCAGAGAGCCGGTGGATGGTGTGAACCGGTAAAAAGGGAATCCAAGGACCTATCCCTTCTGAGCTGAAAGCCCCAACGTGCGGCAACGCATTAGTAGACGCTTTCCGTAAATGCGACGTAACGGCATAGGACTTGTTGGAGTCTGTAGAGTGGCGTAGAGATACGCAATTTGAGTGGTACCGCGGATTGAAATGATTCGTCTCAAGTTTGACTTGGGGCGTTTTTATTTTGTCCTAAAATATTTCGCCATTATCCATAGCATCAATCAAAGGAGGAAATAACGATTATGGCAAAGTCAGAGGAAGCGTTGAAGGAAGTTGCTCAGCGGTTAAAGGCGCTGAGAGAGATTTCCGGATTTACGGTGGAAGAGGTCGCGAGACAGGCGGAAGTGTCTCCCGAGGAATACCTGGCTGTGGAAAACGGGGAAAAGGATTTTGGGTTCACTTTTATTTACAAATGCGCGCATGTTTTTGGAGTGGAGATCAAAGATCTATTAGAGGGAAGCAGCCCGAATCTTTCCCTTTACACTGTCACGAAAAAAGGCGAGGGCCTTCCTATCGTTCGTCGTACCGGCTTTATCTACAACAACCTGGCCCCTTCGTTTAAGAGCAAGACGGCGGAGCCGTTTTGGGTTCGGATCCCTTATACCGAAAGCCGGGAGAAGATTTTCTCCTCCCACGAGGGACAGGAAATTGATATTGTTATCAAAGGCCGGTTGCTGGTACAGATCAATGAGCAAACGGAGATCCTCTCCCCCGGCGACACCATCTATTACAACAGCGCGGCGCCTCATGCCTTGCTTGCTTTGGACGGGAGAGATTGTGAAATCTACGCTATCGTGTTAAAGCCCACCGAGGGTGATGACTCCTTCCATATGCTCCCCGCTCCGGTGGAAAAACCCGCGCAAAAAGAAGAACGTCGCACCGTGGCTGATGATTTTGTCAAGTGTGAAGTGGATGAGAACGGCATTTTGCAAAAGATCTCCTTCCAAAACGAGGATCGTTTCAATTTCGCATTTGACTGCGTGGATGAGCTGGCCAAAAAATGCCCGGACAAAGTGGCGATGATGTGGGTCGGCGGCGATCACAGAGATCACGCCTTTACCTTTGCGGATATGAAAAAATACTCCAATATGACCGCCAACTACTTTGAATCCCTGGGAATCAAGAAGGGCCAGCGGGTTATGCTGGTACTGAAACGGCATTATCAGTTCTGGTTTTCCATTCTCGCTCTTCATAAAATCGGCGCTATTGTCATCCCCGCCACCAACCAGTTGGTAGAGCATGACTTCTCCTACCGCTATCAAGCGGCGGGCGTTTCCGCCATCGTCTGCACCGGAGACGGCGACGTGGCCCATCAGGCGGAGCTTGGCGCCAAAGATTTTCCGGATATGATTAAGGTTCTGGTAGGCGGAAAACGGGAAGGCTGGCACGATTACAACGCGGAAGTGGTGCTCCAAAGCGATGTTTACGATCGTCGTCCCGATACGCCCTGCGGCGATGATCTGATGCTGATGCTCTTTACTTCGGGTACCACCGGTTATCCCCGGATCGCCGCCCATTCCTACAAATATCCTTTGGGACATTATATTACGGCAAAATACTGGCACAACGTCAATCCCGACGGCCTTCATTTCACCATCTCCGATACCGGATGGGGCAAGGCGCTTTGGGGTAAGCTCTATGGTCAGTGGCTTTGCGAGGCGGGTATCTTCACCTACGACTTTGACCGCTTTGTTCCCGATGACATTCTTCCGATGTTTAAGAAGTACAACATCACCACCTTCTGCGCGCCTCCGACCATGTATCGTTTCTTTATCAAGGAGGACTTGACGAAGTACGACCTTTCTTCCATCCAGTATGCCACTACGGCGGGCGAGGCACTAAACCCGGAAGTCTTTACTCGATTCTATGAAGCCACCGGATTACAGATCATGGAAGGCTTTGGACAGACGGAAACCACTCTTTCTATCGCGAACTTAGTGGGAAGCAAGCAAAAGTTGGGCTCTATGGGCAAGCCCACTCCTTTATACGAGGTAACACTGTTAGACGCAGAGGGCAAGGAATGTAAGCCTGGCGAGCCCGGTGAGATCTGTATCCATACTCCTGGCGGAAAAGCGCCCTGCGGATTGTTTGTAGGGTATTACCGGGACGAAGAGAAGACCAAAGAGGTATGGCATGACGATTATTACCATACTGGCGACCAGGCCACCAGAGACGAGGACGGTTACCTTTGGTATGTGGGAAGAATCGACGACGTCATCAAATCCTCCGGTTACCGCATTGGGCCGTTCGAGGTAGAAAACGTTATCATGGAGCTTCCCTATGTACTGGAATGCGCGGTAACGGCGGCGCCGGACCCCGTAAGAGGTCAGATCGTCAAAGCGACCATCGTTTTGACCAACGGTACGGTGGGCAGTGAAGAGCTGAAAAAAGAAGTGCAAAATTACGTTAAGACCCACACCGCTCCTTATAAATATCCTCGTTTGGTGGAGTTTGTGGATGACCTTCCCAAAACCATCAGCGGAAAAATCCGCCGGGTTGAGATCCGGGCGCGGGACGCGAAATAAGGTGTTTCGAAAATGCAAAAAGGCAGACGTATCGTCTGCCTTTTTTATTGTCCGTACGCTTTATTTGGAAGTCTTTGTCAGGGGAAAAGAGCTTTTGTCAAGTTTTTGAAGGCTTCGGTAATAGGCGGGAATCAGGATCAGATCCGCGCCGATCCACGCTGCCACTTCGGCGTAAAAAATCCCATCTTCCCCGATTGCGAGGGGTAAAAGCAACGCGACCCCTACCCGCATCACAAATTCCGTTCCGCCGGAGAGCATGGGGATTATGGTATTTCCAAGCCCCTGGAGCGCGGAACGATAAGTATAAAGAAGATATAGCGTCGGTAAACATACGCTCATTACCATTAAGTAGCGAAAAGCGATTTCGACGGTAGCGGAAGCTTCGGATGGATTTTCCCGGGAAATAAAAAGATAAAGGAAAATTTTTCCGAGGAAAAGCATCAAAAGCATAATGATTCCGGAAGCGGCAAAGGAAAAAAGAATACCTACCTTGATTCCTTTTCGTATGCGGGGAAATTGACTGGCGCCGTAATTTTGCCCTACGTAAGTCACGACGGCGTAGCCGAAGGAAGTGGCCGCTACCTCCAAAAGGCCGTAGAGCTTATTGGTGGCGGTAAATCCGGCGATAAAAAGCATGCCAAAGCCGTTGACTACCGCTTGGACTACCATCCCTCCCACCGAGATAATTACATTTTGGAAGGCCATGGGAAGTCCCAACTTAAGCAATGCAAACTTTAACGACCGGTTTCCCCGAAAATCTTCTTTGTTTGGCCGCAAAAAAGAAAGGCGAATAACTTTTAAAAGACAGAATACTCCTGCCGCGGCCTGAGCCAAAACGGTAGCCGCCGCCGCGCCGGCGATCCCCCATGAAAACCCGAATACGAAAAGGCAGTCCAGGATGATGTTGATCGCGGAAGCGGTAATCATAGCGTACAGGGGCGTTTTGCTGTTCCCAAGCGCCCGAAGAACCGCGGCGCACAGATTATATAGGGTAGTAAAGGGGATCCCGCCAAACAGAATCCGGAGATATTGCTCGGCGCCCAGGATAATATGACTCGGCGTATTTAAAAGCAAAAGTAAGGGGCGCAGTAAAAGCTGACTTAAAAATAAAATCACAAGGGCGAGAATAATGGAAAGGGTAATGGAAGCGGCCATGGTTTTTTGGAGGGCCTTTTGGTCTTTGGCGCCGAAATTTTGCGCCAATCGGATGGAAAATCCTTGGGTAAAGCCCATAATCGTCCCCAAAATTAGATAATTTAGCCATTCCGCCGCTCCCAAGGAAGCCAAAGCGTTTAATCCAACGCCCTGTCCTACTACCGCGGCGTCGACAATGATGTAAAGCTGCTGGAACAAATTCCCGATCATCAACGGTAAGGCAAAGTAAATCAGAAGGCGAAAAGGGCTCCCACTCGTCATATCTTTCATTTTTTCTTTCATCTTTTTCCTCCTTTTCCGTCCGATAGTAATTATATCAAGAAATGGAAAAAAACACAAGGAAAAGCTATTGACAAAAGCAAAAAAGTGTGTTATCCTTGACGCAAACCTGAGAGAAAGAGCAAGTAACCCGGGGATGTTTTTCAGAGAGCCGTCGGTTGGTGTGAGACGGTAAGACGGAAACGGGCGAATGGGCTTTCGAGGGCGAGTTGAAGTAAAGTAGGCGAGACGGGTGTGGCTTTCCGTTACCAAAGGCCGGCATATGGTAGTATGCGCAGAGTGGGCGCGATAGCGCCAAGCAGGGTGGTACCGCAGGAGTATAGGCTCTTGTCCCGGCGAAAAGGATCGCTTGGGACAAGGGCTTTTTTGATTCCTGTCCCGATACAGAAAGGAGAACACATATGGAAAACAAAAATATTCCCTACAAAATCTACCTGGAAGAATCGGAGCTGCCTAAAAGCTGGTACAACCTGCGGGCGGATATGAAAAAGAAACCGGCTCCCCTTTTGAATCCTGCTACCGGGAAGCCGATGACCTTAAGTGAACTGGAAGGGGTTTTCTGCACCGAGCTTGCTATGCAGGAATTGGACAACGACACGCCCTACATCGAAATTCCCGCGGAAATTCGGGAGTTTTACAAAATGTACCGGCCGTCTCCGCTGATGCGGGCATACCGGTTGGAGAAAGAGCTGGGTACCCCGGCAAAGATCTACTATAAGTTTGAAGGTAACAACACCAGCGGAAGTCACAAACTTAATTCCGCCATTGCTCAGGCTTATTACGCCAAGAAACAGGGCTTAAAGGGCGTCACTACCGAGACGGGCGCGGGACAATGGGGCACGGCGCTTGCTATGGCCTGTTCCTACTTTGATTTGGATTGCAAAGTGTTTATGGTCAAGGTATCCTATGAGCAAAAGCCCTTCCGTCGGGAAGTAATGCGGGTTTACGGCGCTTCGGTCACTCCCTCTCCCTCTATGGAGACCGAGGTGGGACGGAAAATTTTAGCGGAACATCCCGGAACGACCGGTTCTTTGGGCTGCGCTATTTCGGAAGCGGTAGAGGTCGCCGTAAAGAGCGATGGGTACCGTTATGTTTTGGGAAGCGTGTTGTCCCAGGTATTGCTCCATCAGTCGGTGATCGGCCTGGAGACCAAAACGGCTTTGGATAAATACGGCATCACCCCCGACATCATCATCGGCTGTGCCGGCGGCGGTTCCAATTTGGGCGGCTTGATCGCTCCCTTTATGGGTGAAAAGCTCAGAGGAGAGAAGGATTACCGGTTTATCGCGGTAGAGCCGGCATCCTGCCCCAGCCTTACCAGAGGAAAATACGTTTACGATTTTTGCGATACCGGTATGGTTTGTCCGTTGGCGAAAATGTATACTTTGGGAAGCGGCTTCATTCCATCCCCCAACCATGCGGGCGGCCTTCGCTACCATGGTATGAGCTCGGTACTTTCCGAACTGTACGACGAGGGATTGATGGAAGCGGTCTCGGTAGGCCAGCTTGAAGTGTTCCAAGCGGCGGAGACTTTTGCCCGAATCGAGGGGATCCTTCCCGCGCCGGAAAGCAGCCACGCCATTCGGGTCGCCATGGACGAGGCGTTAAAATGCAAGGAAACCGGCGAAGAGAAAACTATCGTATTCGGCCTCACCGGAACCGGATATTTTGATATGGTTGCCTACGAAAAATTCCACGACGGAAAGATGAGCGACTACATCCCCACAGATGAGGATTTGAAAGCGGGATTTGATGGGATTCCTGCCCAACCGGAAGAATAAATGATTCCCATACAAAAAAGCCTTCGGATTTTCCGAAGGCTTTTTTAATTGGCGCGTTACGCCAAATATCCCTTTTCTTTGAGCTTTTGCAAAACTAATTCCACTTTTTCCAAACAGATGTCCTCGGTTTTGGCTTCTACCATCACCCGAATCATAGGTTCCGTGCCGCTGGCGCGGAGGAGAATTCGTCCGTCGCTTCCTAACTCCTCGGAAATGGCTTTGATCACTGCCGCGACGTCCGGATCATTTTGGGCGGCTTCCTTGTCTTCTACCGGAACATTTTGCAAAACCTGAGGGTAAAAGATGACCGGTGCGGCAAGTTCGCTTAAGGTGGATTTTTTTCCGCACATCGCTTCCATAATTTTGATGGAAGTCAAAATACCGTCTCCGGTGGTGGCATATTTGGAGAAGATGATGTGCCCCGATTTTTCGCCGCCGATTTTATGACCGTGGCGCTGCATATTCTCGTAGACGTATTTATCGCCCACCGCCGTTTTTTCGTACTGGATCCCCAAAGCGTCAAAGGCTTTGTATAACCCTAAATTGGACATCACGGTGGTGACCACGGTGTTGTTGGTTAAATGATCCCGTTCCTTCATATAGCGGCCGTAGAGATAAAGGATTTGGTCTCCGTCCACCACATTTCCTTTTTCATCCACCGCTAAGCACCGGTCGGCGTCGCCGTCGTAAGCAAATCCCACGTCCAGATGGTTGTCAAGAACAAATTTCTGCAACCCCTCAATATGGGTGGAACCGCAGTTTTCGTTGATGTTCAGTCCGTCGGGACGGTTATTGATGAGGTAGGTGTCGGCGCCTAAGGCGTCGAAAACGCTCTTGGCGATGGTGTAAGCGCTTCCATTGGCGCAGTCTAAGCCGATTTTGAAGTTTTTGTAGGAATGGCTCGCCAAAGAAATCAAATAGCCCATATATCGGTTCCTTCCGGCGAAATAGTCCACCGTCCGTCCGATATTTTCCCGCTTCGCGAAGGGGACTTCGGGAATCCGCCCGTCCAAATAATCCTCCACTAAGGAAATGACGGATTCTTCCATTTTTTCCCCGTTTTGGTTAATGAGCTTGATGCCGTTGTCGTAATAGGGGTTGTGACTGGCGGAGATCATAATACCGCAGTCAAAATCCTCGGTGCGCGCTACATAAGAAACGCTGGGTGTGGTGGTAACATGCAAAAGGTAAGCGTCAGCGCCGGATGCGGTGAGCCCCGCTGCCAGGGCATACTCAAACATATAGCTGCTCCGACGGGTATCTTTTCCGATGACGACGGTGCATTTGTGGTCCTTGCTGTAATGATACCCTAAAAAACGGCCTACCTTATAGGCGTGCTCCACCGTCAATCCTTTGTTGGCTTCTCCGCGAAAGCCATCGGTTCCAAAATATTTGCCCATAACATTCCTCCTTTTTGTAAATGAAAGGGTTAAGAGCGGGAGGGATGGAATTCCTCGTCACAGTAAATGCAACGGTAGCATCCCTTTTCCGACAGAGAGAAAATATGGTCGATGCCTTCTTCCGCGCTGGTGATACAGCGGGGATTATTGCACCGGATCACGTTGGTTAACGTTTTCGGGAGGGTCAGACTTTTCTTTTCCGCGACGTTTCCGTCTTTGATAACGACAATGGTAATATTGGGATCCAGATATCCTAAGATATCCAAATTCAGATCAATTTCTCCTTCAATTTTAATAATGTCCTTGCGGCCGTATTTTTCGCTTCGGACATTTTTGATGATGGCGACGCCGCAGTCCAGCCGGTCTAATTTCAGCAGATGGTAGATCCGCATGGATGTTCCCGCTTGGATGTGGTCAATCACCAGTCCGTTTTGAATGCTGTCAATATAGAGCATGGGTCTTCCTCCTTTACAGTCCCAGCAAAAAGATGATGAGGGCCATACGTACATAGACGCCGTTTTCCGCCTGTTCGAAATAGGCTGCTCTCGGGTCATTGTCAACGGCGAGGGTAATCTCATTGACGCGGGGAAGGGGATGAAGAACCGCCAACGTCTCTTTGGCCGGCCGGAGCTTATCGGTAGTCAAAATGTAGGAGTTTTTCAAACGGACATAATCCTCTTCATTAAAGAAGCGTTCCCGCTGTACCCTTGTCATATACAAAATATCCAGCTTCGCCATCGCGTCATCCAGAGAGCGCACTTCGGTAAAGGGAATATTTTTGGCTTTCAGCTCATCCTCGGTAATGTAATCGGGAACCCGAAGCTCCTCGGGGGAGATGAGCACCAGACGGATGTTGGGGAAGCGAATGATGGATTTAATCAGGGAATGGACAGTGCGGCCGAATTTTAAATCCCCGCAAACGCCGATGGTCAGATCGCTTAATCTTCCCTCACGTTCCCGAATGGTCATTAAGTCGGTGAGCGTTTGGGTAGGATGCTGGTGTCCTCCGTCGCCGGCGTTGATTACCGGAATCCGGGAATAATGGGACGCCCTTAAAGGAGCGCCTTCTTTAGGGTGGCGCATAGCGCAGATATCGGCGTAAGCGCTAATCACCCGGATGGTATCGGCGATGCTCTCCCCTTTGGTAGCCGAACTTTGACTGGAATCGGAAAAGCCTAAAACGCTGCCGCCAAGGTTGAGCATTGCCGCTTCAAAGCTTAATCGGGTCCGGGTACTGGGCTCGTAAAAGAGGGTAGCCAGCTTTTTGTACCGGGCCTTTTCCCGATAGTTTTCCGGATGCTGTTTTATGTCATCCGCTAAGTCCAGCAAGGAGATCACTTCTTCTTTGGAGAGATCCAAAGGATCAATCAGATGTCTAAGCATAAAAATACAAGGCCTTCCAAACCAAACTTTGGAAAACCCCTCCTTCCTTTCTTTTTATACAAATCCTTTTTGTCGCGTTGAACATCAGAAAACCGCAACTTTTTCTTATTATAAACGCTTTTTCTTTTTTTGTAAACCACAAAAAGGATTTTGCTTTTCTTTTCTGAATATGATAAGATGAAAGGGACAAAAAGAAGGGCGCTTTTTGTCGAATTGTTTTAGGGAGGAGTATGAAATTTTGGAACATCGAAAAGTCAATCAGGGAAAGGTCTGGTTTTGCATCAGCGCCGTACTTATGGTCGCCGTGTTGGTATTGAGCGGCATCGTCGTCAATCTTTTGCGGCAACGGGAGAAGCTGGAAGAGGAGTCTTCTATGGCGGTATTTTTGGAAGAGGAAAAAAACGCGGAATTAGAGGCGTTTATCGGGAAAGTAAAGGAAAACGCCGACCGTTATACTCCCGGCACCGACTTTTTACAGCAACTCTTTCCCGATGTCTTCATCTATCGGGGAGAAAACGGGTATGTATACCATCAGCCGTTGGAAACGTTAGAGAAAAATCAGTTGGACTGGGATCAGCTGTCGCTGGATGAAAACGGTGTGATTTCTTACGATGACGGAACGGTTCAGGCGTTGCACGGAATCGACGTCTCCAAATATCAGGGAGAAATCGACTGGCAGAAAGTGAAAGACAGCGGTGTGGATTATGGTATGATCCGATTGGGCTACCGGGGGTACGAAACGGGCAAGGTTTGCCTGGACGAATGGTTTGACGCCAATATCAGCGGCGCGAACGAAGTGTCTCTCCCGGTGGGCGTCTATTTTTACTCCCAGGCAATCACTGTGGAAGAGGCGATCGAGGAAGCGGAGTTTGTCTTAGAGCATATTGACGGGTATACCGTCGATTACCCTATTGTTTTTGACACCGAGGAGACCGCTTCCAAAACCGGAAGGGCGGATACCCTTTCTCCTTCTCTGCGCACGGACATTATCACAGCGTTTTGCGAACGGATCAAAAGCGCGGGATATACGCCCATGGTATACCTTTCGGTGCGGTGGTATCTTGAGGAAATGGAGCCGGAGCGGCTGGAGCCTTACGATATTTGGCTTGCGAGCTATCGAAACAATCCGTATTACCCGTATCGAATTTCTATGTGGCAGTACACCGCTTCAGGCAGTGTCGACGGGATCGAGGGGGACGTGGATTTGAATCTCTGTTTCCAGCAATATGTGGAGGAATCCCTTCCGCTCACATCGGAAACACCGTAAAAAAGACCGGCTATGAATTTTCATAGCCGGCTTTTTGAATGAAAGAAAAAGAGAAAAAGAATAGAAGAGAATGTTACACAAAAAAAGTTTTAGTACACGACGATCTGGAGAATGTTTCCTTCCGCGTCTTCAGAAAATACCACCATATCGTTGACTTCGATATCGGAAAGGCTGCCTTCCGTTAATTCGCCGTCAACCATTAACAGTACGGAAGTTTCCGACGGAATGGTCAGAGAAACGGTGTCGGTGGTTTCGGTAAAAGCGGTGGTATCTACCGAGGCGAAATCGCTGATTTCGTCGCCGCTATACAAAACCGCGGAATACTCGTTTTCGGTGATGGAAGTGATCTTGGCCATGGTGTTGGCGGCAGGCTCGCTATCCTCTTCGCCGCTGGTCTCCTCCTCGGAAGAGGGATCTTCAGAGGAAGGATCTTCACTTTCTTCCGAAGAAGAAGGATCGGAGCTTCCTTCTTCAGAGCTGTTGATGACGGAAGATTCGCTGCTCGACTGGTTATCGTCATTGTTACAGGAAGCCAAAATCATCGTCATAGCGGACGCGAGCGCCAAAATTAAAGCAATGACTCGTTTTTTATTCATCATACAAATTCCTCCTGAAAGGTCTTTTTTCTAAAAATGATTGTTATCAAATTTCTGTCTCTCACCTCCTTCGGATATCCAAAGCATACACGATGCAAAGCGGGATTTGGTGAACAGGGGAAAAAGATTTTATGAAAAAAGAAAATAAGCTGTAAAGAAACGGAAAAGAAACTATAAACGCCCGCGTATTTTCGAAAAAAGCATCGCCATCAGGTAGATGAGCGCGTTTACGACGACAATGGTGCTTCCCGCGGGGAAATCCAAAAGGTGCGCCAAAACAATTCCCAAAAGGAAGGCCAGTAAAGAGACGAGAGCGGAAGCGGCGACAACGCCGCGAAAGCTTTTACAAAATCGCATAGATGTTAAAGATGGAAAGATCATAAGGGCGGAAATCAAAAGGGTTCCCATCATCCGCATTCCCAAAACCACTACAACGGCGGTCAAAACAGCGATCACCCCGTTGTATATCCCGGGACTGACGCCGATCGCTTTGGAAAAGCTTTCATCAAAGGTGACGCAAAAAATTTTGTGGTAAAAGAAAACAAACAGCAGCATCACCGCGATTGCCAGTACAACGCTCAAAACAGCGTCTCCGTCGGTAATGGTAAAAACGTTTCCGAACATATAGTTTCCCACATCTACGTTGGTTCCGTTTTTATGCATCACCATATACCCCACTGCTAAAGAAGTGGTGGAGATCAAGGCGATGGCGGCGTCTCCGTGGATCTTGCTGTTTTCGCTGAGCCGCAAAAGAAAGAAGGCGGCGATCACCACCACCGGTAGGGCAAAACCCATAGCGACGTCGGCGATATGAAACGAGGTGGCGATCGCCAAGGCGCCAAACCCCACATGGGAAAGGCCGTCTCCAATCATCGAATAGCGCTTCAGCACCAAAGTTGTTCCCAAAAGGGCGGCGGAAAGGGAGATCAAAGAACCTACTAAAAGGGCTTTTTGCACAAAGGGATAAGAGAAAAAGGAAGCAAGGACGGCAAAAAAATCAGTCATTTGTTTGTTCCTCCCCGTCTAAGAATTGGGCGCAAACCTGGCAGTGGTCATATTCTTCCCGGGTCCCAAAGAAGGAAGTGTCCTTGTGGAGATGAAGAATGTGGCTGGCGTAGCGCAAAGCGGCGTCCATGTCGTGGGTTACCATAATGATGGTAAGCCCTTCGTGGTTGAGCTGTTCAATCATACGGTACAGCGTCGAGGACATCAGCGGATCCAGTCCGGCGGTCGGCTCATCCAAAAGGAGAAGATCCTTGGCGGCGCAAAGGGCTCTGGCTAATAAAACCCGTTGCTGCTGGCCACCGGAAAGGGCTTTATAACTGCTGCTTTTATAAGGAGAGACGGAAAGCTTATCCATAATCCCATTCGCTTTTTCCTTTTCCTCTTCGGAATAGAAGAAAGAAAAGCGTTTCCGATTCAAAAAGCCGGTGCGGACAATTTCGGTGACGGTTGCCGGAAAATCCCTTTGAACCAACGTTTGCTGGGGAAGATAACCGATTCCCTGCCTGGAAAAGCCGTCGCCGTAGCGGATTTCTCCCCGACTCACTTCTTTCAGCCCCAAAAGCGCCCGGATCAGCGTACTTTTTCCGGAACCATTTTCTCCAATAATACAAAGATAGTTCCCTTTTTCAACCTGAAAGGTCAGGTCGGAAACCACCGTTTTTCCTTCATAGCCCAAAGACAGAGATGCACAGGTGATGAGCGCCATTATTTCAAGGCCTCCTTTAGGTTTTCTACATTTTGTTCCATCAAAGAGAGATAGGTTTCGTTTCGTTCTTCCTCTTCAACGGTACGATTGTGGCAGGAATGGAGCGTCAAAACCTTTGCGCCTGTTTCTTCGGCAATGTGGTTTGCGATATTGGCGGCAGACATTTCAATTTTAAATACCACCGAAAGGGAAAGCTCTTTGACTTTGTCAGTTAAAAAAAGTAAGGTGGCGCTGGAAGGTTCAGTGCTTGCGGCACAGCCGGGGAAAGCGGCAAAATATTCGATGCCGTAATCCTCGCAGAGGTAGCGGAAGGGGAACCGATCGGCGACAACAATGGTATCCTTATTGCCTTCACTTACCGTTTTTTCGATTTCTTTGTCCAACTCCGAGAGGGCGTCTAAATAGGCACTTTCCTTTTGCCGAAGCATAGTTTCGTCAATTTCAGGGAAGGAGACAAGGGCGCCGGCGAGCTGGCGGACAATTTCCATGGCGTTTTTGGGGGAAGTCCAGACATGCTCGTCGTATTCTTCCAAAGAGAGATCGTTATGGCCTTCTTCGCTTTCCTCCATGCCCTCTACCGTTTCCTCTTCTAAAGGATCCACCATATCCATCAAGGCGAGGATTTTCTTGTTTTCCTCCTCGGTGGTGGAAAGAATTTCGTCCAGCCAGTGATCCGATTCTCCGCCTACATAGATAAACATGTCGCAGTCATGAATAGATGCAATGTCGCCGGAAGAAGGATCGTAGTCGTGACTTTCTTGCCCCGCTTTCAAAAGCAAGGTGACGTCTACGTTTTCTTGTCCCTCCGTCAGAGTGCGGACAAAGTCGTATTGGGGGAAGATGGTGCAGACTATATTCAAAGATCCGTCCGTTTTCGAAGATGGGCTGCAACCAAAAAAAGACAGACAAAGGGCCACGGATACAATCCAACCAGTTATTTTTTTCATAAGCTTCCTTCTTTCCCGGCTGTGCCGGTTATTTTTTTGATTTTTCTTTCATACAGCGGCCGCACCGCCCTAAAAGGACCGTTTTTTCCCGATCTACGGAAAAATTGCGCAGAGATCGAATCTCTTCCAAAATCTTTTGGCTCTCTTTCTCTCCCATATGGAACAGCTTTCCACAGTCGGTACAGCGCAGATGAAGATGGGTTTCACAGTCTTCCCCGCCGGAAAACTGGTAAAGAAAATGACGGCTTTCCCCTTGGACAAACCGGCGGACCAGCCCATCTCGGACCAATCGGTCCACTTGCCGGTAAATGGTACTTTTTCCCGGGGAACCGTCGACGCTGATTTCTTTGATAATTTCCTCAATGGTGTATTGATTTTGGATGTGTTCCTTTAGAAAGGAAAGAATGCGTTTTCGGGCGGAGGTGTTGTAGGTTGCCATAACGTTCCCTCCTAAAATGAGAATTACTCTCATTTTATTATACCCCATTTTTCCCTTTTGTCAACAAAAGACCGGCTCCTTTCGGAAACCGGTCTTTAAAACATTAGAAGAAACGAAGAATCCATTCTACCAAATAGACAACAACAGCCGCGGACAATGCGACAGTCAACAGTCCTTTTTTGAAAAAGGAAAGGAGCAGCGCCGTTATAAATCCGGCTGTAGCGGAAACGGGGGATCCGGTGGAGGAAAAGATAGCCGGAAAGGTCATAGCGGATAACACGGCGTAGGGAACGTAATAAAGGAAGGAACGAATCAGGGAATTTTTAATTTGTCCTTTGACCAAAACCAGAGGAAGCATGCGCAAAAGGTAGGTAATAACGGCCATCAGCGCGATACAGGCGAGTACGTATGGAAGCTTCATGCGGTTTCCTCCTCTCGAATCGGAAAACGCAGCGCACCGAACAGGGAAGCGGCTACGGCGCAAAGAATAATTCTCCATCCGGAAGATAAAAAGGGAATCAGGGAAAGGAAAAAGCCCAAAATACCGGCAAATAGCACCACCAAAAGGATGGGGCGGGATTGTCGCGCGGGAGGAATAAAAATAGCAAGAAACATACCGTAAATCGCGATTCCCAAAGCGCTTTGCATCGACGATGGAAGAAGACCGGAAGCGGCGGCGCCGAAAAAGGTCCCAAGCGCCCACCCGAGATAAGGGGTAATGGAAAGGCCGAGAAAATAAGGGGCGGTGACCTTCCCTTCCTGTCCCATAGCGACGGCGAAAATTTCATCCGTGTTGCAAAAAGCCAAAAGGACGCGTATCGGCCGGGAAACCGCGGAGGAAAATTTTTGGGATAGGGAAAAGCTCATTAACGTATAGCGGATATTGATTATCAGCGTCGTCACCGCGAGCTCTAAAAATCCGCCCCCCGAAGCGATGAGCGTCAAACCCGCGAATTGACCGGCGGAGGTGAGATTGGTCATAGAAATAAGCAAGGCGGTCCAGACGGGAAGCCCCGCTCCTACCGCTTCCATTCCAAAGGCGAAGGAAACGGAAAAATACCCGAGGCAGATGGGAAATCCGTCTTTCATACCTCGGATGATTACAGAAAATTTTTGGTTCATAATATGCCTTCTCTTTCCTTTTTTGGTAAATTCATCATACCATTTTTGCGGCAAAAGAAAAGAGAGAAGGACATAATTCCTTTCCTTTGACAATTTTTCTTCCAAAGTAAAGAGGAATTTTGTTGAATTCTTTTTTTCCCTATGATAAGATAAAGAAAAAACCGAAGCAGGAGGAACCCATATGGAAAAAGAGTATATCATCGCCTTGGACCAAGGCACTACCAGTTCCAGGGCAATTTTATATAATCAGGACGGGGAAAGTCTCGCTTCCGTTTCCCGGGAGTATACCCAGTACTATCCGAAAGAGGGTTGGGTGGAGCATGATCCCAACGAGATCGTTTCGTCTCAGTACGGCGTTTTGATCGATTTGATCTTTCAGCACAACATTGATTTGAAAACAGTAGCGGCGATTGGGATCACCAACCAGCGGGAGACCACCATCCTTTGGGAAAAAGAAACGGGAACGCCCATTTATAACGCCATTGTATGGCAGTGCCGAAGGACGGCGGAGGTCTGCGAATGGCTGAAAAAAGAGGGCTACGGCGATATGATCGCCAAGAAAACCGGCCTTTTGCCGGACGCTTATTTTAGCGCCACCAAAATCAAATGGATTCTTGACCATGTCGAAGGCGCCAGAGAGCGGGCAAAGAAGGGAGAGATCCTTTTCGGTACGGTGGATACCTTTTTGATGTGGAAGCTTTCCGGGGGGAAAATTTTCGCTACTGACCGCACCAACGCATCCCGGACGATGCTTTACCATATCGAGGATCTGTGCTGGGACGATGAGATTTTAGCCCTTTTGGACATCCCCAAAGAGATGCTCCCGGAGGTAAAGCCTTCGGGAAGCTATTTCGGGGACATTATGATCGACGGGGTGCCTGTGCCGGTGACCGGCGTAGCGGGAGATCAGCAGGCGGCGTTGTTTGGCCAGCGCTGCATCCATCCGGGGGATGTGAAAAATACCTACGGCACCGGCTGTTTTATGCTGATGAATACGGGAAAAACCCCCTGCTACAGCAAAAATGGTATGGTAACTACCCTTGCGGCGACAGCGGACGGATCGGTTTGCTACGCGGTAGAGGGAAGCGTCTTTACCGGCGGTTCAGTGGTTCAATGGCTCCGGGACGAGATGCATTTGATCGAGGCGTCCGAGGATTCGGAGTACTTCGCGAAAAAGGTCGAGGATACGGCGGGGGTATTTTTGGTACCGGCGTTTACCGGACTTGGCGCGCCTTACTGGGATATGTTTGCCAGAGGAACCATTGTGGGAATTACCCGAGGCACCAACCGTTCCCACATCATCCGGGCGGCGTTAGAGTCCATCGCCTATCAGTCCAAAGAGCTTTTAGACGCCATTGTTGCCGATACCGGTATGGATGTCAAGACGCTTCGAGTGGACGGCGGCGCCTGCGCCAACGATTTTTTGATGCAGTTTCAATCGGATATTTGCGGTGTTCCGGTATTGCGGCCGGAAAATCGGGAGACGACCGCGCTGGGGGCGGCATATCTGGCAGGACTGACCTGTGGCTTTTTTAAAGAGAAGGATCTTTCCGAGGGAAAAATCGAGAAAATTTTCTTTCCTTCTATGGATAAGGATCGGAAAGAAAGCTTGCTTTCCGGATGGAGGCGGGCGGTAGGACGCGCGGCGGCTTGGGATGAAGATCCGACGAATTAAAGAAATTTTTTCTTAAAATTTGGGATTTATCTTATAAAGTAAGGAATTTTCTTTAAAAACCTTTAAAAATCTTCCTTTTTCTTTTTGTTTTATGACTGAAACAAAAAGGTTACAACTTTGTTAATTTTGCCAAAATTTTTTAACAAAATATTTGATGTGGAAGGGAAAGTCAAGGGCTTTCTCTTCTTTTTTTGATTCATTTTTGTAAGAAATTCATAAATTTAAGGCGTTCTTGTCCATTTGACATAGAAAAATGAACTGGTAAAATAGTTACAACTTGTAATTTTCCTTTGGGAAAATTAGAAAGGGAGTGTATCATGAAACCGATACGATGGATCAAGACGGTGGGGCCATTGTTGGCGGCGGCAGCTGCTGTCCTTCTGTTCGGAAGCTTTACTTCGGAAGGAAACCAAGTGGAAGTTTACGAAAATGGGAAGGTGACGGCCCAGCTTGAGACCAGATATTATTCCTTGGATGGCGTAGAGGAAGATGTGGTGGAGCAGTTAAAACTGTCTCCTTATGACCGGTATACGGTAGAGCGGGAAGCGTATAACTGTTTCCGCTTTGAATTGGAGCGGGCTTACGACGTTCCCGTTTATGTGGATGGCGGCACCAAAACGGTAAAAGTGTTGGAAGAGACGGTAGCTACGGCGTTAGCTCGTTGCGGCGTTGCCTTGGGGGGAGAGGATATTGTCTCTCTGCCTTTGGATTATGTGTTGCAGCCGGGAGAATCGGTAACCGTAAATCGGATCACCTACCGAGTCACCACCACGGAGAAACCGCTTTCCCATCAAAATGAGTATGTTTATACGCCGTGTTTGACCCATGGCGTTACCCAGTTTTTGACCAGTGGTGAAGACGGAATCGAAACCACGGCGGTAACCGAAAAGCTTATAGACGGGGTGCCGGTAGAAACGGTATCCACCGTGACGACGGTGACCAAGCAGCCGAAAAACGCGGTATATTTGGTGGGAGACAAAAATCTCTCCTATCGGGAAACCAAGGCGCCTTCCTTTATTTCGCTGAATGAAAGCGGTGATCCGGAGAGCTACGAATATCTGGTGACTGGAAAGGGAACGGCCTACAGCGCCAGAAAGGGCGCGAAAACAGCCAGCGGTCGGTACGCGATCGTGGGGCATGTGGCGGTAGATCCGTCGGTAATTCCCTATGGAAGCCTTCTTTATATCAAGTCGGTGGACGATTCGTTTGTGTACGGTTACGCGGTGGCCGCGGATACCGGTATCGCTCTGATGGACGGAAGAGTGGAAGTGGATCTCTTCTTTGACACCTATGAGGAATGTTGTCAGTTCGGAGCGAAAAAGATGGAAATTTACGTTATCGAAACTCCGTAAGGAAAAGCGTTTCCGCTTAGGCGGAAACGCTTTTTGTATTAGCTTGGAAAACGGATGAGAAAAAGCTGTTTTTGTTTTTGGTAATTTGGCTAAGAATAAAAAGAAAACAAGCTTTATTTCCTAATTTTCTTCTCTTGTGGTGGGATGGTCAGATATGTTACAATAGAAGGAAAAGGATAGGAGAAGACAGCATGCAAAAACTGAAAAAAATTCTCTCCGATATTTTTCTGGACGGTATGTCCGGAATGGCGCAAGGGCTTTTCTGTACGCTGATTGTGGGAACCATTCTCGCACAAATCGGCGCGGTAATTCCCGGCATTGTCGGAACCGGAATCATTTGGATTGCGGGTATGGCCAAAGGGCTTACGGGCTTGGGAATCGGGGTCGGCGTTGCGAGAAAATTTAACGAGTCCCCCATGGTGACGATTTCCGCCGGTGTTGCCGGTATGGTGGGCGCTTTTGCATCCAAGATCTTAGCGGAAAACGCTTCTACGGGATCGGCGCTTTCCCTCGCGGGACCCGGAGAACCGTTGGGCGCTTTCGTGGCGGCTTATGTAGCCATTCTTTTTGGCCGCTTGGTTTCCGGCAAAACCAAGCTGGATATTTTAGTGACGCCCATTGTAACGATTATGACCGGTTCTACGGTGGGCCTTTTGGTGGGACCTCCGATTTCGGCGCTGATGACCTCCCTTGGAAATCTTATTAACTGGGGAAGTGAGCAGCAGCCGGTGTTGATGGGAATTGTGGTCTCCGTATTGATGGGAATGTGTTTGACGCTTCCCATTTCTTCCGCGGCTATCGGTGTGGTTTTGGGGCTTTCCGGGATCGCGGCTGGCGCCGCGACGGTAGGTTGCTGCGCCCAGATGATTGGCTTTGCGGTAATGAGCTTTGGGGACAACGGTTTTGGCGGCTTAGTGGCTCAGGGGCTCGGGACGTCCATGCTTCAGATTCCCAACATTGTAAAGAAGCCGTTGATATGGATTCCGCCTATTTTAACCAGCGCTGTGCTGGGTCCTATCTCCACCAAGCTTTTGGGGATGACCAGCAACGCCACCGGTTCCGGTATGGGGACGGCAGGCCTTGTGGGACCGATTATGACCTACCAAACGATGGCTCCCGACGGCGCGGTGGTAGCTTTGGTGGAGATTCTGATTATGTATTTTATCGCTCCCGCTGTGCTGACATGGCTGTTTGCCTATGGAATGCGGAAGATGAATTGGATCCATGACGGAGACATGAAACTGGATATTTCTTTTTGATGCTGTTGCAGGCGGTGATTCATCGCCTGCATTTTTATTTGTATAACAGGGATCGACGCCAAAGGAAAAAATTCATCTTTTCTTAACATATATTGATGACAAATATGTTACAATTTAGGAAGTAAAAATTACAGAATGTAATTTTTATGGCAATTGAAATAATTATTCCAAAAAAATTTTGGAAAAGAGTACTGTTTTTCTTGCTTTTTTGCCAAAAAAGAGGTATGATGAATAGGTAAAACACAAGTATACGCTTTTTTGGCAGCAATAGATTCTTTTCCAACTGGGAACTTGAAATGAATTGCTGCAAATTAACGGATAAGGGGTAATTCATATGTCTAATCGACTGTTTCAGGGAGTAGTCCACCAGATGCGTGACACCATCGATCGTATGATTGGTGTCGTTGATGAGACCGCCGCGATTATCGCTTGCAGCGATCTGTCCAAGATCGGCACTACCAGCGATTACTATGCGGTCGATTTCAGCGAGTCCCATGATGTATTTGTTCGGGACGGGTATACGTACAAGCCGTTTGGACCGCACATCAAAGCGGATTACGCGGTTTTTGTGGAAGGAACGGACGAAACGGCATCCCGGTATGCGCAGATTCTGGCGATTTCGCTTTCCACGATTAAGCAGTATTATGACGAAAAATATGACCGGAATAATTTTATCAAGAATGTAGTTCTGGATAATATCCTTCCCGGCGATGTCTACATTAAGGCCAGAGAGCTTCATTTTAACGTGGATGTGAGCCGCGTCGCCTTTTTGATTCGCATTGTTACTTCCAATGATGTTTCCGCTTACGAAGTGATCCAGAATTTGTTCCCGGACAAGCAGAAGGACTTCGTTTTCAACATCAGCGAAAGCGATATTGTGCTGATTAAAGAAATTAAAGCGGGGATCGAACCGAAGGATCTGGAAAAACTGGCTCGCTCCATTGTGGACACTTTGAGCTCCGAATTTTATACCAAAGCGGTTGTGGGTATCGGAACTACGGTAGTTGGCGTCAAGGAACTCGCCCGCTCCTTTAAGGAAGCCCAGGTTGCGCTGGAAGTGGGAAAGGTTTTCGATACCGACGAAGCAATTGTGAGCTATGATAATCTGGGAATTGCTCGTTTGATTTACCAGCTTCCTACCACCCTTTGCGAGACCTTCCTAAAGGAAGTTTTTAAGACCGGTTCTATTGATTCGTTGGATCAGGAGACGTTGTTTACCATTCATCGTTTCTTTGAAAACAACTTAAATGTATCCGAAACGTCAAGAAAGCTTTTTGTCCACCGGAACACGCTGGTGTACCGGCTCGAAAAGATTAAGAAACTGACGGGGCTTGATTTGCGGGAATTCGATCATGCGATTATCTTTAAGATCGCGTTGATGGTAAAGAAATATTTAACTTCCAGCCCCACGAAATTTTAAATCCATGTCACGCAAGGGCAGGCAGGTAATACCTGCCTGCCTTTTTGGATAAAAGATAGAAAAATCAAACGGAGGAAAGGTAAGAATGATTGATTTATTGGACGTTTCGTATCGCTATCCCAACGGTACGGAAGCACTGAAAAATCTGAATCTTCGAATCGATAATGGGGAGTTTGCCTTTATCGTCGGTACATCCGGCGCCGGAAAAAGCTCGATTATTAAACTGCTGCTGCGGGAGACGGTAGCGACGGAAGGACAAGTTATTGTCAACGGATATAATCTCAATAAACTGAAACAGCGCCAGATTCCCAAGTTTCGGAGAAGTATCGGCGTGGTTTTCCAGGATTTTCGGTTGATCCCGGATATGACGGTGTATGACAATGTCGCCTTTAGTTTGCGGGTTACGGACGCGTCGGCTAAGTTTATTCGCCAGCAGGTTCCCTATGTTTTGGAGCTGATGAATCTAAAGCATAAGGCCAGGCAGCATCCCGACGAGCTTTCCGGTGGAGAACAGCAGAGAGTTTCTTTGGCGAGGGCGCTGGTAAACGATCCTCCGTTGATTATCGCCGATGAGCCTACCGGAAATATCGACCCGAAGTTTTCCTATGAAATCGTGGATATGCTTCGGGCGATTAACCGCTGTGGGACGACCGTGGTTATGGTGACCCATGAACACGATATGGTAAGATATTTTGGCGGCAGAACCATTGATATCGAAAACGGGCAGATCGTTTTCGATGAGGTACTTCAGGGAACGGGGGAGGACATCCATGAAAATTAGCAGCTTCCGGTATCTGCTGAAGACCGGGTTAAAAAGCCTATGGAACCATCGGCTGATGACGTTGGCATCTATCGGTACGTTGGTTGCCTGCTTATTGATCGTAGGGTTAGCGGTGTTGTTTAGCATTAACATTGACAGCATTATCGAATATTTAGGAGAGCAAAACGAAGTCGTCGTCTTTTTACAGACGGACGCTCCCGAAACGGCTTATCAGGACGTACAGGCGGAGATGGAGAGCTTAGGAAGCTTGGGCGACATTACATATATCTCCAAATCGGATGCGCTAGACAGCATTGTAGACAAGTATTTAAGCGGAGACGAGGGTCTTTTAAGCGGCATGGACGACAGTTTTCTCCCCGAGTCTTTCCGAGCGAAAATTTTAAAGCCCGACGAAGTGGACAGTATTGTCGCCGCGCTGAAACGGATCGACTATGTGGAAGAGGTGGAGGCGCCTACCCAGCTGACCAAGACCCTGGTCAATGTACGGAGCATGGTCAATACCTTTGGATTC
>CALXGT010000012.1 GCA_944387915.1 uncultured Clostridia bacterium | reverse complement strand
AAAGAATCTTCTTACCACCGTTTTACCCTATGTAGCCCAGCGCGGTGAAATCCGGGCGGCCCCTTTGGGTATTACGCCGGCGGTACCTGTATTAAAGGTAAAGGCGGCGGGACAAAATGGGATGTGGCTCGCAAATACATCCGCTTATGCCGGAAAGAAGCACATTACCTTCGACGGCGATTGGATTGAGGAAGGAACGACCAAGGATAAAAAGATTTTTTCCAGTACCTTGATTAAATGCAGGGGACGGTATTATAACGCAAGCTGTGTCCCAAACCAGGATTAAGGGGGATCAGAGGCGTTTGAGAAAACGGCGTCTGCCGACAGGAAACCATAAAAAGGACGTATTATTGAATCAGGTTACGATAACAGGAGGAATGAATCTATGTTAGCACCTACTCTGGTTGTTGGTTTGGGCGGTACCGGATCGGACATCGTTCAACGCGTGGAAAAAAAGGTAACGAAGTCCCAGCGCAAGCGGTTGAGCTTTGTGGCTTTCGATACCGACGCCAACGAGCTGAAGGCTTTGGAAAAGGAAAACCCCTTTGTGACCACCGTCCAGACGTCCACTCGGATGACGGTGGGAGAGTATCTGGATATTGACGACCATGCCAGAGAGCAATGGTTCCCCGTCAACCATCTTTTGGCGCGAAAGACGCTCACCGAAGGTGCGGGCCAGGTTCGCGCCATCTCCCGTCTGGCGTTGGATACCGCGATACGGGCGGGGCTGATGGAAAAGCTTCATCAGGCGATCGAATCCCTTTACAAGCTGGAGGGAGAGGAGTCGGTCCAGGCGCTTCGCGTCATCATCGTTTCGTCGTTGGCGGGCGGTACCGGATCGGGACTGATCCTTCCGGTAGCCATGTACATCAAACATTATCTCAAGAGCCATTTCCAGCAAAACGCCAACATTACGAGAGGCTTCTTTATTCTCCCCGAAGTGTTTTACAGCGCCGTCAAGGATCCTTCGGAGCGCAACAATCTGCGCTGCAACGCCTACGCCACCTTAAGAGAGCTGGACGCGTTCTTGATGAAAGGAGACACCAGTCTCCCCAAGAAATATTGGAATAAACTCAAATTGGAGTTTCCAAGGACCGATTCCGAGGAATACGAAGAGTATGACGTGATGCCGTACGACTTCTGTTTTCTCTTTGACGCCCAAAACATCGACGGCAGCAAGCTCAACTCCTTCGAGCAGTATAAAGAGCATGCCGCAAACTGCATCTATGCCCAGTCGATCGGCCCGATGAACCGGAGAAGCAACTCCTCCGAGGATAATACCATCCGGGACATCTGCCGCAACGGGGGCAGAAACCGGTATGCGGGCGCCGGTTCCTCCGTGCTTTTATACCCCTTCGAGGATGTAAAGGAATATATTGCCTTGCGGTGGGCGAAGGAATGCGTCTCCGATCAATGGCTTTTATTTGACCGGATGTATAAGGAAAAAAGCATTGAAAACAACGAGATGAGAAGTCGAGGCTATAACGTTTCCGACTTGGATCCCGCGAAGGATTATATTGTGTCGGTGGAAACCGCCGCCAAACAGGAAGTGGCGTTTCCTTCTTACATCGTCAATGTGTGCAGCGCGGCGGATCAGGACGATATGCTCACCGACGACCAGTGGAACTGGAACCGGTACATCAAGAACCTTTTGGAGTATGTGGAACAGGCCGGCGTTTCCGGCCAGCAGGCCCTTGACGCGCAAAAGAGCGATATTGACTCGGCGCTGCGGAATTTGGACGAGGGGGGCACCGGATCATGGGAGCCTTTCGTTACCGCCTATGACCAGATGGCCCGCTATAAAAAAGCGGTGTTCCGCATCACCAGAGAGAACGCCAGAACCATCGCCTATACCCTGTTTAAAGCGAACCTCACCGACGTGACGGTGGAAAAGAAGCCCTACAGCCTGGAGACCTATATGCGCAACGGCCGGGGCGAGTTTATCCATCCCAACGCCATTCGTTATTTTCTCTACCAGACGTTACAGCTGATGGAACAGCAAAAAGCGCAGATCGAGAAGGACGAGGTCAACGAGTCCAAGGAATATTTAGACCGCTTTGAATCGGTGGTCTTTAACGATCCCTCTACCGAAAACGAGGATGAGACCTATAACGACTTAGGGCGGAGAAAAGTCCCCCTGATTAACCGTCTCACCAGAAAACCTACCGGCGATCAGCAGGAGATGATCGGCAACTACCGGAAGTTTATGTCCAACGTGGAGATCTATCGGGTGAGCGCGGTGAAAGCGGCGGTGCTGGAAGAGGGAATTACCTATGTAAAGAACCTCTGCGACGTGTTCCAAGCGTTTTACGGTACTTTTGAAAACCATCTGATCGCCGTGGACCGCAAGGCGGCCAATATCGCCACACGGTATCAGGACCGACAGGGCCTTACCACCCGGTATGTCTGCGTTTCGGAGAAATGTTTTAACGAATTTTTTAAGGAAATGCCTTTTACCGGCGGTACCACCGAGCTTCCCGGCGACCTTTGCGCCGCTATTTACCGGGGCGTTAGAGATTACGCTATGCTCTCGGAAAACAAACGGCCCAAACCTGCCGATTATTTCGAAGCCACTTTCCAAAACGTGATTTTGGAGTACTTCCGCAACGCGGTTATGGCGCGGCACAAGGCGGAAATTGAGATGGACGTGATCCAGGCGCTGGAGAAGGAAGCCCAGTATGAAGCGGGACTCTTTGACGCCGATCGGGTCCAGGCATACGTAGAAGATGTTATCGACGAGGTGAAGCACCTGTCCGAGCCTTTTATCGAAAAGCCCCTTGGCGAACAGCGGGGAATTATTACCGCCTGCGCCTATAACAGCGAGTTGGATGATCCCACCGACCCCGCCCGCCACAACCTTATCAGCGTGCAGTTGGCAGACGCGGGAGGATGCGCCGACGATAACATCGATAAGAATATGATCCTCTTTTATAAATCCATTTACGGATTGCGGGCCAACGATCTTTCGAAATTCGCGCCTCCTTCTACCGGCGTTCTCAACCCGAGAAACGCGGGCGAATACTACAAGGCGTATTTTGAATTGATTAGCCAAATCACTCCGAAAACCGAGGAGTCGTTGGTCATTACCCCCCACATCGACAAAAACTGGCATTTGATTTCTTACCTGCCGGATCTGGATGATGAAAACCAGCGCAGACAGGAGCGGGACATTTACAAGGCTTTGTTCTACGGCCTTGTGTTTGACCAGATCCAGTATAAGACCATTTCCGGAAGCAAGAAATGGTACCGGCTCATTTTGGCGGGAAGCGACACGGAGGATTTCGTGGTATCCAACGGCACCAACTGCGATGTATTTTATGAGGTGCTGGACGCTCTGGTTATCAATCCGGTAGTTGTGGAGCGGTTAATCCAGACCACCGAGAATATGTTTGAAAAAGAGCATCTTTCCAGCAGCCAGCTTACGGTGGAAAACTGCCGGATGAAAAAGAAGCTTTCCGAATTTCGTCTGACCCAGTATTCCGACCGGATCATGAGCATTTTTGATATCCCCATGATGATTCGGGTTACTACCCCGTCGGCAAACTTTGACGATCGGGAAGGCAAAGAAGTAATGCGGGTATTTTACGATGTGGTCTATGATTACTTAAAGGGATTTTGTCCCGAAAGCGAGTTGAATTACCGGTTCGCGGACTTTATTATGGATCAGTATATGGTCTACAAAGAAAACCTGAACTGGTACTTGGAACAGTATGCCGACGCGGTTGGTTCCTTTGCGGACTCTTTGTTGGAGACGGCGATCCAGTGCTTTACCGATCTGGAGCTGGAAGGCTACAGCGATATGGTAATGGCGGATTACAAGGAATTTGAAGCGAAGCGGTCACAGAGCGGCGGTTATACCCTGCGGTATCTGCGGTAACGCTGCGTCAAAGGAGGGAAAAACAGGTTGCATACCGTGATTATTTTAAACCAACGGGCGATGGAGCTTATAAAAGAGCACCGAACCCTGTTTACGCCCTTTGTGGAAGACGGCAGTATCAGCTTGTGCAGTTGGAACGAGTCGGGGACGGATCTCAAATCGGCGGTCCCCGACCTTCCCCAAAAGATCCGGGGAAAATCGGAGTGGCGCGCTTTGGTGATCCATCATCCTCTGTATCCCGAATCGGAGGAAGAACTTCCCTTCCATCGGAAGAATCCTTTCGATTTTAAGGTCAACTACGGAAGGGAAGAGGAGATCGAGGAAAGTAAGATCCCCCTGATTCGGTTGACCCATATGCTTTGCGGTTACCCGGAGCTCGGAGTAAAAAACTTTGTCAAGGCTTACACCTATAAGGACGAGAAAACCGGGGCAAAACGGGTGATCCGGGCTTCGGAGATGACCAAAGAACGGTATCGCGCCCTTTCGGAGGAGCAGTTTTATCAGATTCAAACGACCTTTCTCCGGGAGGACTACACCAAAGAGGAAAAAGAGAAATACCGGGAGCTTACCCGGCGTTATCGCCTTTCGGAGGACCGGCCGACGGAACTTCTTTTAATTGGAACCCGTCCTCCGGTGAAAGAAGAATTGCATCGGGAGATCCAGGGGTTTTGGAAAAACCACCAGGAAAGCGAAAGCTCGGAGTTTTGGAAGCGGAATCATTATCCCTCCATCAGCCGGTTTTTGTGCTTTTCCCTGAGCGATGCGAAAAATTCCGCTTATCGGAGGGATTTGTTTCGATTTTGGCTTTCGGTTTTGACCATAGCGCTTAATAAAATCCCCCCCAGTTATCTCCAGGCCTATCGCCTGTATCGATTGGATGCGGAGGTTTCTCCCGAGGAGATGAAGCAGGTCCTTTCTCTCCATCTGTCCAAGCTGACCGCCGCGAGAGACGCCGTTTATGAACAGCTTACCCTTCATGCCTCGGCGTTTGACCGAAAGACCGAGGAGCAGGATCTCCTTTCCGCGGAACCGGTTTCGATTTTGTACGACCGATTGGATACGAGCACAGTACAGGTGGATGAGAAGCTGTTTGGTTTAAGCCGAGATTGTCCTACGGACGAATATGCCCTTTGGGTCAAGGAATCGGAAGAAAAGAGAAATGGGCTCTTTCGGCTTTTGCGGGCGCCGATTCGAGCGGTGGACGGCGCCACCGAATACCTTCGGGAGCGGGCTTTGGATTTCCGGGATCAGGAATACGACTTTTCCGATGTGGATAAATCCGAGCTGGAAGACGAGATTTCCCGTTTGGAGGATCAGGTTCTTTTGGCGCGAACCCGGGATATTCTGGATACGAAAAAAGCGAAGAAACGCCTTTTAAAAGCCGACTCCACGGTAAAAAAAGAAATTCACGGGCGGATGCCGAAACGAACGGTAATACTTTGCGGAGCGGCGGCTTTGGCTTGCGTATTCGCGGGGTACCTTCCGTATTGTATTCGTTCCTTTTCTGCGGGCGTTTCCGCCACAGGCGCCTCTCTTTTGGTGACACTTTCGGCTCTGCTTGTGGTTGCCGCCGCGGGGCTCCTTTCCTTACTGGTGTTAAGGAAGCGGCTTTGCGAAAAAATTTCCGGGTACAACCGGGAGATTCGGAGAGTGCTGGAGCGGCTCAATGACGGGATGACCAAATTGGAAGGGTATCTAACCGATGTTTGCACCTTGCGGAAACTGAAAGAAGCCCAAAAGCAATTGTCCCATCGGCAAAAAGAGCAATTTTCCATAAAGAGCGTTTTGCGGGCGCACTATCGCAGTTTGGAACACATGCTCAAGGAAGAGACGGAATGGTGCGTCGTGTTTGGGGTGACGCCGAATATTCAGCCCATCAGCGGCATTACCCTTTACTTTAATTCGTTAATTCCTCCCAAAGAAAACGGAATTTATATGCTGACGCCGGAAATCGACGAAAAACGGCTTTCCTTAAATGACGCCGGAGATTATCTGTACGCGCCATATCCCATTATGAAACGGCTTGTGATCGAGCGGGAGGCGATTTATGACGATAAGGAGGATGAAAACCAATGATTGCTTTTCTTTGGACCGCTTTAAAAATCCTTATCGGCATCCTCCCTTTTATCCTTCTCTGCTTTCTTTTGAAGGAAGCCAATGTTCGTGAGGAAAACCGGTTTTGCCAATTTCCCCTTCCGGGTGTCGCGATCGTTTATGTCCTTTTGTCCCTTCTTTTGTTTGAACAAATTGAAAGCGGGATTTTGTCGCTGATGAGCTTTCTCGGCCGGTGGATTCCTATGCTTCAAAGCGTTCACTGGGAGAACCTGCTCGGCTACCTGACCAATATTTTGATCGCGTTGGTTTTCCTTTTATTGAAGCTGGTGCTGCTGCCTTTTCTTCGAAAGGCGGCGGAAAAGAATCCAAGAACGGCGTCGTTTTTCGCCAGTCGCTTTTATCAGTTTGATGAGATCTTCTCTTCCTGGGTTTTGATTGACCGGTATCGTTCTGTCAAAAGCTATCTGGCTGCTTTTTATTGGGGTACGGTAATCGTTACCTCTTGCCATTTTATTTTTCAGCGTCTTTTTCCCGACTCCCCCGCGTCCTCTGCGGTGTTTTATCCGGTATTCGGCGTTTTGATCCTCGGGGAGATAACCTTTTACCTTTCCGGCCTTACGCGGAGCGAATTGGCGGAAGACGTGATGGGAGAGGACGAGGAAAGCGCCCGGATCGCCAACTACGGGATATTGGGAAAGATTTTCCGGGAGTTGTTTGGCGATCGGATTCTTTCGGAACAGTACGCGGCGGGAAGCGACGATAACGGGGATCATTTCGGATTTCTGGATCAGCTCAAGCAGCAGGACGACGAACTTTCCCGGTCCGCGGGAGAGTATTTTTCCGCGTTGCGGGAGGAAGGGCGCGATATTGACGCCAACTATGTCCAAAGCAGCCTTTCGCTTTTAAAAGGGGAAAGCGTTCTCTTTTATAACCCGTTTTACAAAGACCTTACGCCTTACATTATGCTGCCCTTGATGAAGCATTTGCTGGCAAATGAGCGGTGTTTGGTGATTTCCGGCCGGGACTCCCTCGGCGAAGAGGCGAAAACCTGGTTACAGGAAAGTGTTTTTGAGATGACCAATGTGGCGTCTCTTTGGAAGACGGCGATTTTGTCCGAAGAGGAAACGGACGCGGAAATCGGGATTTTGCGTTTTCGGGATTTGTATCATCAAAAGATTTTAGAGCGAAACCGCTCTTTCCTTCAGGATGTGGGCTTTGTTATTTTACTGGAACCATCCAATTTGTTAGCTACCGGTCAATTAGGCCTTTCCATGGTGGCGGAAAGTTGCCGGAAAAACGGGGAGATGCCATGCTTTTGCATTTGTGACAGGAACTGTGACGGCTTGGTGGACGCCCTGTCCCACATTTTAAAGACCAACCTTTTAGAGGTTACGGCAACCCTTTCGGGAGAGGGAAGCAGCCTTTTTGTCTACTGGAAGGCGGATGGAGCGTATCTTCACCGCAAAATTTTGCCGGATATCTCCCGGTATTTGGGCGAGGGAACTTCGTTGGCGGCGGTAGCGATGCACTACCAGGTATCGAAAACCTACTGGCTCGGCGGAACCCGATTCCCCGTTTTGGATATGAAGTGGATCGCGGGACAGTATTACGCCGCCATGGAGAAATATGTTGGCGGAAGGACCACTCAAAGCCGGTTTAACGATCGGTTTTGGGTGGGCACCGATCTTTGGTCCTTTTCCCCAAAAGAAAATCTCTTTTTGACGGTGGAAGACGAGTACGATAATCTCTACGAGATGGGGCGGCTTTTTTCCTCCCGCGTCACCGTGCAGGGACTCATCAACGTGGTGAGCGAAGAGTATCTCCTTCGGGATTACATGGCGGAGAACGCCGGTATTTTTACCGCGGACGCAAAGGCGATTCCCACCATTTCTGCGGATTTCGCCGGAAGCCGCCGAAACATGGTGCTAAGGCTCTTGATTCGCCTGTTAAACGGCCCGGTTCGGGAAAAGGAGATTCGGGAAATTTTTTCGGTCAACGGTATCGCGGCGGAAGACGTTTACCCGGTTTTACTGGAACTGATCCAAACCCATTACGGCCAGTCGGTACCGGTGGCGGTTTCCTATTTGGAGCAGGACGGCGGCGATTTGTTAGACATTCGGGAGGAGCGATGCTTTTATCTTGCCGAGGAAGAAGGGCTTTCCGGATTGGAAAATCTGAAAAACGCCTATTTCATCGACGAAGAGGAAAAAGACGAGAGCAAGCCGGTAGGCTCTAAGCTGTACGGCCATATTTTCCAGTGCATGCTCCCCGGCCAGATGATTACGCTCGCGGGAAAATACTACGAGGTGGTAACGGTGACGCCGGAAAACGGCGTGGTTGTCCGGCGGGCGGCCGACCATATCGATGGAAGGAAATACTACCGCCAGATCAAGAAAGCCACCTTATCCCACTATGTTGCCGATGAACGGATGGGAAAACAGAAAGCCTATACCCAAATGCATATTGAGCAGGGGTACGGGGATTTGGAAATTGAGACGGAGGGATATTTGGAACTAACGTCTTACCGGGATATTTGCGGCGGAAAGAAAATTCAAATCAACGGGATTCCCAAGCGGAGCTACCGCAATAAGGAACTATTGAAGATTACTTTGCCCGGCGCTTCCCTTCCCGTCCGGCGTACCATCGCTTTATTGCTGAATGAAATTTTTAAAACAACCTTTCCCGACGGGTATCCTTATATTTACGCGGCGGTGGGAAATGATACCTTTGAAGGTCCCCTCTCCGCATTACCGGTGAAGCTGGAGACAGAAATCCAAGACGACAGCCTTTATTTCATTGAAGACAGCGATATGGATTTGGGGCTCCTTACGGCGGTGAGGAGAAATCTGGACCGATATTTCGGCATCGTGTTCGATCTTCTGGATTGGCACCGGGAAAAGATGGCGGAGGTCCCCGTAACCGAGGAAAGAAAAAAGGTTGTTTTTGAGGAATTACAGGAGGAAGAAGATGTTGCTTCTCCTTCCAAGAAAGGGATCAAAGGCCTTCTTCGCGCCCTTATGGAAAAACTTCGGCAGTTGTTCCGTAAAAAGGATCCCGGCGAAAAGCCGGTGGAAGAACCTTCTTTTCCAAAGCCCGAGGAGCCGATTTCTCCGGAGCCTTCCGAAGAGAAAGAAGAAGCGTCCGAACAACCGGTTATGCAGGAGACCCCTTACCAAAAATCCTGTTATCTTAAATACGGTTTCCCCGATTTTGACATAGGTTTGCCGTTTGACGAGACGCTGTCGTTTTTACAAACGATGGGATACGGAAACAATCCTTTGACCGCAGTTCGAAAAGGCGGAGACGAAAAAACGTCTTATCAACCAAACAGAGAAGGCGCGCATTACTGCGATTTCTGTGGCGCGGAGTTGATGGGCGGCGAATACGACCTGTTAAAAGACGGGCGGGAACGCTGCATCCTTTGCTCCGAAACCGCGCTTCGCACCGGTAAGGAATTCCAGAAAGTGTTTCGAACGATTCTTCGAAATATGGAAACCTTTTTCGGTGTGCGCCTGAATGTGGCGGTAAAGGTACGTATGGTAGACGCGAAAAAGATCGCGAAGTTTTCCGGAAGCCGTCTTGAGCCTACGCCGGGCTTTGACGGAAGGGTGCTGGGCTTTGCCCAAAAAGACGCGTTCGGCTACAGCATTTATGTGGAAAACGGTTCTCCGAAGCTCGCTGCCATCGCGACATTGGCGCATGAGCTGACCCATATTTGGCAGTATCTTCATTGGAACGACAGTGAGCTTGCCGCCCGGTACGGGCAAGAGCACTTGCTGGAGGTGTATGAGGGCATGGCGAAATGGATCGAGATCCAGTATCTCCTTTACCTCAACGAGCGGGATTACGCCAACCGGCAAATTGCCATTACCGCGAACCGAAACGACGTTTACGGCAGAGGTTTCCTCAAATATATGGAATATTACCAGTTCTCCCTGCATCCGGGAGGCAATAGGACGCCTTTTGACGAGCGCTATCCTTTGGGATAAAAAAATTCCGGACTTTGATAAAGAGTCCGGAATTTTTTTCGAAACAGGGGAAAATAAAGGGAGATTCTTTCCGGAAAAGGACAATATGTTATCTTTTTCGATAAATATTGCTTTTTTCTTTGGAATTCGGTATAGTAAGAAGAAGGGGGGAAAGATATGGGAAAACATTTTAAGGGAAAACGGCTGATTTGGATGGCGATCGCCATGCTTTTGCAAATTGGCTTAATAGTGGTAGCGATTTGGCGGTTTAACCAGTATTTTGTTTATTTTTATGGAATTTGTACCTTACTTAGCGTTTTTGTGCTGTTAGGGATTATCAATGACAAAACCAATCCTGCCTACAAGATTATGTGGATTATTCCCATTTTGCTTCTTCCGGTCTTCGGAAGCCTTTTTTATCTCTTACTAAGTAGGGACGGATTGACCAAGCATTATAAAACATCCCTAATGCAGACCGATCGCCTTTTGCGCAAAGAAGAAGGAATTCCCCCGGAAATGCCGGAAGCGTTGTTTCAGGACCCTTTGGGAAAGCGAATCGGCGTATATCTCCAGGAAAACGCCAAAGCGAACGCCAGCGACGAGACTTTGAGCCGCTATTTTCCGTCGGGCGAGGACTTTTTCGAGGCTTTGGTCGCGGATTTGTCCCGGGCGCAGCATTTTATTTTTATGGAGTTTTTCATCGTTGAAGAAGGGAAAATGTGGAATACCATTTTGGAGATCTTAAAACGAAAGGTGCGGGAAGGGGTCGACGTTCGTTTTCTCTACGACGATATGGGATCCATTTTGACATTGCCCCCAAAGTACGATAAAGAGCTTCGAAAAGCGGGGATTCGCTGCCATGCGTTTAATCCTATGCGCCCCCTTTTATCCATTGGCTATAACCATCGGGACCATCGGAAGATTGCCGTGATCGACGGATATATCGGATATACCGGTGGGATCAATTTGGCGGATGAATATATCAACGTATATGAAAAGCATGGCCACTGGAAAGACAGCGGCGTTCGCTTAGAGGGAAACGGGGCTTGGAATTTAACGAGGCTGTTTTTGTCTACATGGCTTTATTTCGAAAAAGAGGAAAACTGTGTGTTTCAATATGGCCCTAAGCGGTACGGCGGTCCTTATACAAAAGGCGACGGTGTGGTCATTGGATACGGGGACACGCCCTTGGACAGCGAACGGGTAGGGGAATCGGTGTATCTTCATCTCATAAACCATGCGGAAAAATACATTTATATTACCACACCCTACCTTATTTTAGACAATGAAATGATTACCGCGTTGACGCTGGCGGCGAAAAGCGGGGTGGATGTTCGCCTGATGCTTCCCCATGTGCCGGACAAGTGGTATGTTCATGCCGTTTCCCGATCCCATTATGCGGCGCTTTTAGAGGCGGGGATTCGGATTTACGAATATACGCCGGGCTTTGTCCATGCGAAAAACTGTGTGGTGGATGATCGGTACGCGACGGTTGGCTCCATCAATCTGGATTACCGAAGCCTTTACCTCCATTTTGAATGCGCCGTCTTTTTTTGCCAAGGACAAACGCCGTTGGATGTAAAAAGAGATTTCTTGGAAACGCTTTCGGTGTGTGAAGAGATGACGCTGGAACAGCAAAAAAAGGTCTCCGGTTTGCGAAAATTAGGGCGGTCCATACTGCGGCTGTTCGCGCCTCTTATGTAAAAGGAGATACCGTTTCGAAAAGTGCAAAAGGAGAAGACCGTTTTTTGTCTTCTCCTTTTTTATTTGGCAGCGCAAGGTTTCTGTTTCACAAAACAAGGCAAAACGCCGAAAACTGTTTCTAAACTTTGTATATTAACGATATTGACGTTCCTTTTCCGCTATGTTACGATGTAGGCAACTTAGCGTTTTGGAGGGACAAATATGGAACAAGGGTTCAATCGTAAAAAGGACGCCTTCAAATTTTCCGCTATAGAATTTACCTATTGGTTTGCCATGTCTATTGGCGGGTATCTGGTCGTTTTTTTGCAGGAGCGGGGGTATACCGCCTCTATGGCGGGATTTATTTCTTCCCTTAATCTCTTTGTAGGTATTTTTTCCACTTTGTTTTGGGGCGTAATCAGCGACAAGCTTCGATCGGTGAAAAAGGTCCTTTTGATTACGTTAAGCGGCACCGTTTTGTTTTCCGCGATGATTCCCTTTTCCGCCGACGTCTCTTTCGGAAGTTTTTCCCTGGTGCTGCTCATTGTTCCGTTGGCGTTTTTCTTTCGGACTCCCGCCAATTCGCTATTGGATAACTGGGTGATCCGGAGCACCAATGAACGGAAGATGAACTACGGAATTATTCGGGCGTGCGGCTCCTTTTCCTTTGCGATTATCGGCATTATCATTAGCTTTATTTTGCCGTATACCGGCGTGGATTGTACTTTTTGGGTTTCGTCGTTGTTTTTGATCCCGGTAATCCTTCTTTGCTATTCGGTAAAGGACGACGTGGTCCGGGAAAAAAGCCGAATGCGGTTTTCGGATCTTCCGCTGGGGAGTTTGTTTGGAAATTATTACTACATGACTTTTTTGGCGTTTATGTTTTTCCTCAATGTGGGGTTAAATTGCAGTTACACCTTTTTAAGCTACCTTTTGGCGGATATCGGCGCCGAAACGACCCGTCTCGGGCTGGTGACCGGATACCGGGCCTTGTTGGAAATCCCCATGTTACTGCTGTTAAAGCCGTTGCGGAAACGGATCCCCCTTTACTATATGATGTTCGCATCCGCTTTTTTGTACGCTTTGGAGTTTTATTGCTTCGGCGTTGCCCAAAGTATGACCCAAGTAGTTTTGTTTACTTCCTTTCACGGACTGGGCGCCGGATTGATGTTCGCTTCCGCGGCCAATTACATTTTCCTTTTGGCTCCCGGCTCGTTGAAAGCAACTGCCCAGACGGTGTATGTGGCGGTCACCTCGGTGGCGGGAATTATTGGAACGGCGCTGGGCGGCGTGATCGTGGATCAGATTGGCGTTCGTCGCTTTTACAGCTATATCGGCGTTTGGATTTCGGCGGCATTGGTTTTGTATCTTTTAAGTTTTGCTATTGGAAAGCGGGTTTTAAAGAAACCGGCGCCGGGAAAAATGGAAGAGTAAAAAAAACGGTTGGCATTTTGCCAACCGTTTTCGTTTATACCTCTTTGGTATACTCCTTGAGCCAGTCTCTTTCCTCGTCGGTCAGATGCGGAGCAATTTTTTGATACACCATTTGGTGGTAGCTGTTTAACGCTTCTTTTTCCCTAAAAGAGAGGAGCGACGGGTCCACCGCGTCCAAATCGATGGGAGCGTAGGTAAGAGGCTCAAAATACATAAACTGGTCAGAGCCAATCTTTTCGCCCTTCCGGCAGAGGAGCTCGTTTTCAATGCGGATGCCATGGCTTCCTTCGATATAAACGCCGGGCTCGTCGGTGGTGACCATGCCTTCTTCTAAAATACAGCTGTCGTTGCGCTCGGGAACCACTTTCCAGCGGAATCCGTTGGGGGCTTCATGGACACAGGACAGGTAAGCGACGCCGTGGCCGGTACCGCATTTGTAATCGATGTTTAAGTTCCACAAAGGGCCTCTCGCTAAAATATCCAAATTGATTCCCCGACAGCCGTAAAGGAAGCGGGCAGAGGCCAGATTCAGCATACTCCGAAGCACCGTCGTGTAATGGAGCTTCCAAAGAGCGGGCACCGGCCCTAGTACAAAGGTCCTGGTGATGTCGGTGGTGCCGGTAAAGTATTGTCCGCCGGAATCCACTAACAAAAAGCCTTCCGCTTTTAAGGGCGCGCCGCCCTGGTCATCCGGCTTATAGTGCATCATGGCCGCGTTTTCGTTGTAAGCCGCGATGGTGTTAAAGCTGGGCTCGATAAAATCGGGCTGCTGGCGGCGAAAATCCAAAAGTTTTTCCGAGGCGGAACCTTCGGTCATTTCGATTTTGCCTACGTTTTTCTTGAGCCAGTACATAAATTTGGTTACCGCGACGCCGTCCCAAAGATGGGAGATCCGAAGGTTTTCGATTTCCACCGGGTTTTTGACGGCTTTCATCAGAGAAGAGGGATTGGAGCCGGCCATTATCACCGCGTCGTTGGGAATACTGCGCAGTAAAGCATAGCTGACCTTGCTCTTATCCAAAAGAACCCGGGCGGCCGAAGAGAGCGCGCCAAGACTCGATAAAATCATGTCATAGGGTAAAACGGTAACGCCTTCCCGATGTAAATCCTCTTTTAACGCTTCGTCGGCAACGCCGTCGTTTAAAAATAAGGCGGCGGAGGTTTCAGTAATAATGCTGTAGCTTAAAACCAAAGGCGTACAGGCGATATCGTTGCCACGGATATTATAGATCCAGGCAATGTCGTCTAAAGAAGCGACCACATGTGTGTTGGCGCCTTGCTTTTTCATTTCCCGGCGAATATCGGAAAGCTTTTCCGCGGTAGATTTTCCCGCGTATTTTTCCGCTAACCGGAACGCTTTTTCCCTGGAGAGGGGAGGGCGATCCGCCCAAATCAATCCACAGAGATCTTCATCGGTGCGCAAGGAAATTTTTTTCTTTTGAAGCATCGCGGCAAATTGCTCGCCGTCCTTGGCGGATACGACCTTTCCGTCAAAACCGAGAACGCATCCTTCGGGGAGCGCTTCCTTTAAATATTCCTCTACGGTAGGTACGTTTTCTTCTCCCATTTTACAAAGAGTGATTCCTGAACCGGCGAGTTGCTTTTCCGCTTGGATAAAATAGCGGCCGTCGGTCCATAAAAAGGCGTTGGTCCCGGTAACAATTAAAGTGCCCGCCGAGCCGGAAAAGCCCGATAAGTAAGCCCGGCACCGGAAGTATTCCCCGGGGGTTTCCGATTGATGGTAGTCGGAAGAAGGGACAAAATAAGCGTAGATTCCGCGCTGTTTCATTTCTGCCCGCAAGGCTTCCAAACGCTGTTTTACAGTCATTTTATATCCTCCTCTTTATCATTGTCGATTATCTAAAGTGTAACAGAAATAAGCCGCTTCGTCAACAGAAAATCAGAAAAAGGACCGTTTTTATTAGGAATTATTACCAAAGACAATGGGATCAAATATGGCAAAAAAGTAAATTTTCGCGTTCTCGCCGGCAAAATAGTTACAAAAGGGTTGCAATTTGTAATTATTTTGATATAATAGAATCATCCATTTTGATTGGGTACCGAAAGGAGGAACAAGTGTGCCGGATTTGAATGAACTGGCCCGGCGTTTTGCCGCCTTTGCGAAAAAAACGGCAGAGGCGGTGGCAAAGGTTTGTGCCCTGACCGGGGACGCTGTGGCCGAGAATCTCTCTCTTGTTTCCGATTTCGTCCATAAAGAAGGAGCCGTTTATCAAAAAGCGTTGAAACAAAGGTGGCAACGTCTGAATGTGGCGGCGTTTTTGAAGAAACGTTGGGCGCTTTTTTCTGATCCTTTCATTAAGATGGCGAAAGCGCCGAAGCTGATTGCTGCTTCGGTGAAGGAAACGGGTTGGATCGGAGGAGTTAAAACCTTCGGTAAAGGATTGAAAAATAATTTTTCGTTTTTCCGTACAGTATTTAACTACGCCGTGCCGGTGTTGGGCGTGGTGTTATTGGTGAACGTAGTGACTGCCGGTTTGGACGTCCGCTACGTACTGGCGGTAGAAAGCGATGGCGGCGTAGTGGCTTACGTGGAGAATGAGGGCGTTTTGGCTTCCGCTAAAAGCGATCTGCATTCCCGTATGATTTCTACCGAAGAGGAAAACGAAACCCTTTCGATTCAGACCTCTTATCAGGTGGTTCCTTTGTCCGGGGAAACGGTTTCCTCGGCGGCAAAGGTAACGGACTCGTTAATCACCATGTACAACAGCGAGGTGGTGGAGGCCCAGGGCGTTTACATCGACGGAGAGTTTTACGGCGCTGTGAACGATATTACCGCCGTTCCCAAGCTTTTGGAATCCATTTTGGATCAGTACCGGAGCGCGGACGGGGAAGAGACGGTAGATTTTGTTCAGGACATTGAACTGCGTCAGGGACTTTATCCTACGGCGAGCGTAGTGGAAGAAAACGAGATGATTTCCCTTTTGACTTCTACGGTCGCGGAGCAGCGGATTTACACCATTGAAAAAGGCGACAGCCCCATTGTGATCGCCAATAAGAACGGACTTTCTTATGCGGAGTTCAAAAAGATGAACCCCACTATCGAGGAAGAGTGCTTTATTGGGCAGGAAGCGATTATTGCCAATGAGCAGCCTTTCCTTTCCGTCCGTACCGTAAAGACGGAAGTGTATAATGAAAATATCGCCTACGATACCGAATATACCTACGATGACACCAAGTATAACACCTACTCCACCACGATTCAGCAAGGACAGGAAGGAGTTATGGAGGTCACCGCGCAGGTAGTTTATCTTAACGGGATCGAGGAGAGCCGGGATGTTTTGCAAAGCGAAGTCATTACCGAACCGGTCACCGCGAAAATCGTTAAGGGAACTAAGGTGGATTCCACTCCTTACGCTTCGTACGTTCCTTCCTCTACAGGAAGCGGAACGGTGAGCGGCGGTTTTGTTTGGCCGGTAGCGAGCGGATATATTAGCTGTTATTACGGATCCGGCGGGCATGGAGGCATTGACGTCGCGACGTCCTACGGAACGGATATCTATGCGGCGGCTTCCGGAACGGTGGTAATTTCCGGCTGGTATTACAGCTATGGAAAGTGCATCGTGATCGACCATGGAAATGGGGTACGTACTCTGTATGGCCATTGTTCCAGCCTTTATGTTTCGGTTGGTTCTACCGTTTCTCAAGGCCAGGTTATCGCGGCGGTGGGCTCTACCGGATATTCTACCGGAAATCACCTTCATTTTGAAGTGCAGGTAAACGGCAGTCGAAGAAATCCTTTAAATTATGTAAGCAGATAGCAAAAACCCCTGAACTTCGGTTCGGGGGTTTATTTTTCGTCGGGAAGAAGCACAGCCAGGATGGAATTGGAAAGCAAAAATCCCTTTGGAGTGAACGCGATTTTTCCGTTTCTTTCGGTTAAAAATCCGGCGCGAAGATACGGCGCTGCTTTCTTTCTGAGGGTGTCGCCAAAGGAAAAGGCATCGGGGTCAATCCCCTCGGTCAAACGAAGGGAAAGCATCAACCGTTCCCATTCTCCGCCGAAATCACCTTCCAAAAGGGGATTTTTTCCGCCGGAACGCATATATTGAGAAAGAGAAGAGGGATGAAAAAAACGCTTTCCGCCATAAGCGGAGTGGGCGGCGGGGCCGATGCCAATATAGTCTTCCCCGCTCCAGTATTTTAAGTTGTGGCGGCTTTGAAAACCGGGTTTGGAAAAATTGGAAATTTCGTATTGAAGGTATCCCGCGTTTTCCAGCGTAGAGACAGTTTGCAGGTAAAGGGATGCGGCTTGGTCGTCGTCGGGGCAAAACCGCTCCATATGGTTTTGAAAAAACGGAGTGTTTTCCTCAATCTTTAAAAGATAGGCGGAAAAATGGGTAGGTTCCATAGCCAAAAAGGTAGAGAGAGTTTCCGCGAGGCTTTTCTCGGTTTGCAGGGGAATCGCCAGCATAATATCCAGACTAATGTTGGAAAATCCCGCTTTTTTAGCGGCGAAAACCGCGTCGCCAATCGCTTTAGCCGAATGAATCCGCCCCAGCAAGGTAAGCTCCCTTGAAATTGCCGATTGGGCGCCAAAGGAAATCCGGTTAACGCCGGCACGGCGAATGTCGTAAAGGTAGGAAAAAGAACTGCTTTCCGGGTTGGCCTCCAGCGTAATTTCCCCTTCCAGGGAGAAAACGTCCCGGCAAAGATCAATCAAGGATTCGATTTCCTTCGCAGGGAGAAGGGAAGGCGTTCCCCCGCCAAAGTAGAGGGTATCGGCGACGATTTCCTGTTTTCGGTAGGAGAGAATCTCCTGACGCACCGTTTGTAGATAAGCGGGAATCTGGTCGAATTGGGTTTGGGAATAAAAGTCGCAGTATCCGCATTTTTGCTTACAAAAAGGGACATGCAGATAAATACCGGCGGCCATAGGCGCCTCCTTTGGATTCGGGGTTAGGTTTTTCGTTCCCGGGGATGGGATTCTTTGTATTCGGTGGGCGTCATTCCCACCAATCGCTTGAAGGCGCGGATCATAGTACGGGTATTGCAGTAGCCCACCATATTGGCGGTGTCCTGCACCGTGTTCCCTTCCAGCAGAAGATTTTTGGCGCTTTGGATCCGAAGACGGTGAATTTCATCTAAAACGCCGGAATCCACGTTCTTTTTGAAAAGCTGGGAAAGGGAAGAGGCGCTCAGTCCAAAATGTTCCGCAATGGTTCCCGCGGAAAGGTTGGAATCCCGATAGTTTTCCAAAATGTATGCGCTGATGGAACGGGCAAGGGAAGAAGAGGGGAGAACATTCTTGCTGTCGTCTTGCTTTGACCGGTGAATCTCGGTCTCAATGGACTGTAAAATGACAATAGCGTCCTTATAGGCATGGGCTTTAATGGCAGTAATCGCGTTGTTTTCCAGCCGGGAAAGGGAAAGAGGCTCTGTTTCTGAGGCAATTTCCTGGTAGAGGATCAGCGGCTGCTCTTCTAAAATCCAGTTTCTCCATTCTACAATTTCCCGAATTTCTTCGTAGCAGGTAATGATACCGGAAATGTCGGTATGAAACGAGGAAATTTCGGCGGAAAGGGTGACGCCGAAGGATGTTTTCATCACGTCGTAAATGGTGTGTGTGCTGGCGGTAAGGTCGCTTACCACGGTTTCCTTGCTAAGGGTAGGATCTACATTGATTAAGCAGAGGATCAGACCGCCGGTTTCTCCGATAAGACAATGGTATTTCTCGTTAAACAGCTCTTCCCCCATATTGTTGATAATATAGAGAATGTGGTCCCACATGTCCTCGCTGAATTCGGAATGTTCCTCAAAAAAGAGATTGGCGGCGTTTTCTACCTCAAAAGCAATAAAGGCAAAGGCGCGATGGGGCATGGAAACGCCCATGGAGGAAAGAGCTTCGAAAAATTGCTCTCCGCTGTGAATCCTTCCCCGGACGATACAGCTTAGAAAATTGTTTTTTCGTACGGTGAGGTGTTTGCTGATTCGCTGGGCAAAGCTTCCCGGCTTCATATCCATTGAAAGATCCATTTTTTATTCCCCCCTTGCTAAAAAATTGTCACTACCTTTATCATAACACGGTTTGATTTTTTTGTAAAGCAATCTTCGTCAAATGAAAACAGATGAAAAAACAAGAAAACGAGGTAAAAAAAGGCAGATTAGAAAGAGAGAAAAATATATTTTATTTTAAAAAACGGAAATTTTAAAATGATAACTTTAAAAAATTATTATTTTTAAATAATAATAATTTGGATTATAGGATAATATGCAATAAGATAAGCAATAAATATTAAACAAATTGTTAATTGCATAATATAAAGAAGTATGGTACCCTTAAAGTAGCTTGGAAGAAAGAGACGCTTTTTGTTACGACTCTCCCGGAAAGGAGAGATTTTATGAAAAAGCGATGGTTGGCATTTTTGATGGCATCTGTGATGCTAATAGCGATGACGTCTTGTAATGACGATCCCCCTTCTTCGACGAAAGATTCTTCGTCGTCGAATACGGCGCAAAGGAGCTTTGAGGTTTTGGACGAAATTGTCCTTCCTCTTACCGAGGAACCGGTAACCTTTACCTATTGGAAAGCTTGGAGCCATAACTATCTTTCCTCCTTTAGCGAGGTAGAAGCGGTGAAAAAGCTGGAAGAAATTACCGGCGTTCACATTGAATATACCTGCGTTCCCTCACTTTCAGCGACGGAGAAATTTGGTTTGATGCTGGCTTCCGGTCAATATACCGATATGTTCGAAGAAAGCCAGATTGGAACTGGCACCTACTCTTATCCCGGCGGCCACGATAAAGCGGTGGCGGACGGAATGTATGTGGATTTAACCGATTATGTCGCCGCTTATATGCCAAATTACCGGGAGTATCAGGTGGTCAGCGATCAGGTTCGTCGGGATTCTACCACCGATGAAGGCCGTCTGGTTGGGGCGTATATGCTTCGTTGCGTAATCGATCCCCAGAAAAAAGAGATTACCATTGAGCGGGAGCCTTCCTGGGCGGGAATGGCGATCCGGCGGGATTGGTTGGAGCAGTTAGATATGGAAGTCCCGGAGACCATTGACGAATTGTATACCGTTTTGGTGGCGTTTCGGGATGAAATCGGATGCCCGGCGCCGTTATCCATAGACCAATACGGCATGGTGGGCTCCAGCTATCTTCTTTCCTCTTACGGCGCTATGAGCGAATGGTATCGGGATGGGGACGAAATTAAATACGGCCCCGTGTCGGACGCCTATAAGCAATATGTAGAGCTTATGGCCGGATGGTACGCCGAGGGATTGATAGACAAAGACTTTATGAACCCGGATCAGGATATGACCGGATTTGCCACCGACCGGTATGGCTGCGGAAATATCGGATGGCTGATGGCGGCGGACTACTACTATAGCGAAGCCGGCTCCACCACCAACCCGGATTTCTGGCTGGAACCCATAACACCGCCTACGGTCAATAAAGGCGAAGTGGCGCCGTCGATGTATCCTTCCTACGAGGTGGTTCAGCCTACGGTAATTACCACCGAATGTGAAAATATTGAGCTGGCGTGTAAATGGTTGGATTATCATTATACCTGGGATGGTATGCTGTTGAATTCTTACGGTGTGGAAGGGATTTCGTACCATATTGATGAAAGCAATCCCAACTACTACGTCTATAACGACGTTATGGCGAAGCCGGAAGGCATGACCATTACCGACGCCAGGATGATGCATATTTTGTACAACGATCCGGGGCTTTTCGATTGGAGAGCTTCCTTCCCCTATCAAAACCAGGATCGGGTAGCCGCTTATGATGTTTGGGGACAGCAAACCGACGAGATTATGGTCCCCCAAGGAGCGACGCTCACCAGCGAGGAGGGAAACGAGTACAACAATCTTTACGTGGACATCAAATCCTACAAGGATGAGATGACGGTAAAATTTATTAGCGGGCAAGAGCCTTTGACCAAGTGGGACGAATATATAAAAACGCTGGAGGGTATGAATCTGGCGCGTTGTACCGAGATTATGCAGCAATCTTATGATCGGTATATGAGCAAATAACGATTGAACGATCACTTGCTTCCTTGTTTTGGGAGGGTCTCCTACGAATGTAGGGGGCCTTCTCCCATGTTTACGGCAATAAACGACAGAGAGTACTGCGCCCGCTTTTCCCCGCGTTTTCTATGATTTGCAGGTGCTTTAATACGTTTAAAGTGCTTCGCGCCGTATTCAGGGGGATGTGAAGGGTTTTTGCAAGATCCTTGGAGGTAAAAAGAGGCGGCAGCGAAGAAGGGATCATCCGTCGATAATCCGAAAGGTGGGAAAAAACAGTTTCCTCCACGGGTTCCAGTGGGAACAGCTCTTTTCGCATGACCTTCTTTCCCCGCATCGTTCGAAGTTCTTTCGCAGTGAGTAAAAAAACGCGAAAGGAAAGCCGGTTTGAGGAAAGAAGGGGCTTAATCCCCACAAGCTCGTCAAATAGAGAGTACACCGTTCCTTTTTTGGGAGAAAAGCGGGTGGTCATCTCTCCCGTATCGGGGAAAAAAGAGCAAATTTGCTTTTTTGCTATTACCGGATACACTACCGTCACCTTTGCCACCGAGAGGAAATCGGAAAGCTTCTTTTCGATGCGGTAGAAATCCCGGGATTGAATCTCAAAGATCCCTTCTTCGGTAACCGCGTCGGCGATGTAGCTGCCGATGGCCACTTCCCGGTCAGCAGGGTCGGGGGCGTAATATACCTTGAGCGCGGCATGGATTCGCTTTTCCGCGAGAGTTCCAATACCGCCCTTTGATGAAAAGGGAATTTCTCCCGAAAAAATTTGCTTTGCGCGGTTAATGTCCATAAATCCTCCTGATACCGTTAAAACATCGCGATTTGGTAAAATAAAAAAGGGCCGTCCTTTAGGACAGCCCTTTTCGCCTTCGTTATTTCAAATACACCGAAAGAATGGTAACCGTTAAGGTCAGTACGAAGAAAATGACCATAGCGACTTTGGTAATCCGGCTCAAAATCGCATCCAACGTCCGGCCGCTGTTCTTTCCGTAATACGATTCGGTATCTCCATACACCGAGCCTAAACCTTGCTGCTTCGATTCTTGAAGCATAACGACAATAATAATGGCGATGCAGGCAACCAGCAGTACCGCGCCGCTAATAATCTCAAAAGGACCCATTATCAAAACCTCCGAATTGTTACTTTCTGGCGTTTTTATCAATATACCGTCTTTGTATTGTACCACAACCCATTATAAAAAGCAAGTCTTTTCTTTAAAAATCCGTTTCCTGCGGCGCAAAAACAAAGGTAACACAAAGGGGATTATGGTCGGACAAATCGCTTTCTATCATCTCGGTTTTTACCGCCAGCAACGTATCGGTGTAGATAACGTTGTCAAGGAAACGGCTTTGCCAGTCCTCTTTTCGATAGGTTTCAAAGGGGGTTTCTTCGGTATTGACCATTAAAAAATCGGAAAACGGCGCATATTCCTCAAAGGATTTGACGTTAAAGTCCCCCGCTAAAATTTTATAGCTAACGGGGTCCGAACGAAAAATTTCCGCCGCGTAAGCTATTTGCTCTTTTCGAAGAACGTCGCTTTCATAAGAGAGATGGACGTTATAAAGAGCTACTTCTTTTCCGTCAATCAAAACGGTAATCCGAGTCATAACCCGATCTTCCGCGCCGTATGCTCCCGGAAGGGGATAGGTGGTAACGCTTTGAATGGGATACCGGCTTAACATTCCGGTGCCATAGCTTCCCACATCCATCTTTACGGTTTCGGTAAAGGCTTTTTCGTATCGGTTCCCGGCAAAGGCGTCGAGACAGCTTTTATAGCGGGTTCGCAATGTATTTTCCGCTACTTCCTGTAAAAAAGCGATATCAAAATCCTTATTGTTGAAAAAGCGCTCCTGCCGGTACAGCATATCGTTTCCGCTTTTTATGTTCCAGCTTACGATTTGGAAAGAATCTTCCTTTCCGGTAAAGCCAAAGGAAAAAAGGACGGCGCAGCAAAGAACCGTTGCCCAAAGGACTTGAAACAGTCTACCGTATCTTTTCATATTCCTTCCTCCTTCCTATTCATGATACGAAAAAAGGGGAAAATTGTCAAGAAATGGAAGGTTATTTCATAAAGGAAAAGACAAAATTTTTCGCCGGGAAAGAAATACAGCTTTTTTACACAAAAATTTTTTCCAACGAAACAAAAGAAAGTGATACCAAATTGTTTCCATTTTGTTATTGCTTTTCCTTATCGAAAAAGATACAATTGTTTTTGATAGAGAAAGAATATTTTAGAAAAATTTTTATGTTAAGCAGATGAAAAAGGGGGCGGGAGCATGGGAATGAAAAAAGCGATGGATTTTTTTACCGGGAGCGACGGGGAAAGCCAGATCGCTTATTATATTTATGAGCCTACAGACCAAGAACCTTTGGGCATCGTCCAGATTTCCCATGGGATGTGCGAGTATATCGAACGGTATGAGCCTCTTGCGGAGTATCTTTGCGAGCGGGGGTTTGTCCTTTGCGGAAACGACCATTTGGGCCATGGCGCTACGGCGCCTTCAGCGGAGGAATACGGATTTTTCGCCGAAGAGGACGGCGTTAGGTATCTAATAAGCGACCTTCATAAAATGACCACTTTGGTAAAACAGGAATTTCCTTCCTTACCTCTTTTTTTGGTAGGACACAGCATGGGTTCCTTTTTGGCGCGGGCGTATTTGACCCGGTACGGGGAGGAACTGCAAGGCGCGATCATTGTGGGAACGTCGGGGGGAAATCCCTTGCTGAAAACGGCGATTCGGCTTGCCGATCGGGCGGCGAAAAAACATGGCGGTCACTACCGGAGCAACCGGCTCAACCGCCTGGCATTCCAGACTTATAACGACCGCACCGAAAGACGGACGGATTACGACTGGCTTTGTAAAGATATTTTTGTGGTGGATCGGTATATTGCCGACGAGCGGTGTACTTTTGTTTTTACCGCCGCGGGCTTCCGGGATCTGTTTACGGTGCTTGACGAGGTATCGGATAAGGAATGGGCGGAAAATTGCCCTAAGGATCTTCCGATGCTTTTGATGGCAGGGGAGGAGGATCCGGTGGGCGATTACGGCAAAGGGGTCAGAAAGGTGGCTTCCCGGCTGATCGACGCCAAGGTAACCGACCTTTCTTTGCGGATGTATCCCGACTGCCGCCACGAGATTTTCAACGAGCCGGAAAAGGAAGAAATTTTTTCCGATTTATATCGGTGGATGATGGGAAAACTGGAAGAATAAGAGGGGGATTTTAGTATGAAATCATGGAAAACGCGGGGATTGAGTTTGCTTTTGGCGATGGGTATCGCTTTGTCGTTGATTTCCTGCCAAAATGAAACAGCTCCCGAGGGAGAAGAGAGCAGCGACAGTTCCATTTCTTCCTCCGATTCCGCGCCGATTACGGCAACAACCATCGAGGAGTTTCTCGAGATTTCGGAGTATGAGACGGTAAGCGACGCTGAGGCGGAGAGCTTTTGGAAGGAATATCTCCTTCCCGCCACCTTTACGTTGGTAGCGGGCTTGGAAAAGGACGGGGACGTTTTATATAAAGTACCGGTGACGATTGAAGACTTAAATCCGATTCGCGTAGTGGATTATCTCTTTTTCCAGCTTTACAGCCGGGGCGAGACCGACTCCTTCCAATTTCCTTCTGAGACTCCTGCGGGAAATTACAGCATCCCCATAGAGGTACTGGAGAAGGAATGTATCCGCTATTTTGGCGAGAGCATCGACTTTACCCAAAACGGCGCCGAGGTCACCAGTACGGTGAATGAAGTGGCGCCGGGAAGCTACAGCAGCTGTTATTACTGGTACGACGAGGAGAGCAAGCGGGGCGTTTCGTCGGGAAGTGTGGGCAATTATCCCACCTACGGCGACGATATCTACGAGGTCCAGGGACAGTATCAACCCGATTTCCGTCTGAATTGGGTCAGAGACTACGCCGACGGAAGCCGGTTAGCCTGCTGTCTGTACGGGGAAAGCTATCCCACCGAGGAGTATTACCTGTATGAAAAGACAGACGAGGGCTATGTCCTAAAAGAGATGGAAGCGAGAAAGTTGGAAAGCGATTTAAACGGCGCGAAGACCTACCCCGTGGAAGGCGTACAGGGCTGGAATACCTTTGTGGGGCCGGATGACACTGTTTATATCTACTCGCCTCAGGATATGACGTCGGTAAAACAAATCAATTATAAGACCAGAGAGGTGGTCTGGGAAGGAAGCTTTTCCTCGTTCCAGCCGTTTTATTCCGAAGGAAAGCTGTATTTTTACGGAGACGGCGCGGTTATGGATTCGGAGCACAAGGTGATCCGAACACTGGATATACCGGAAAACGGCGTTTTTTGCAGCGATCCGGATCAATGGGTCACCATTGACGATCAGGGGATCACGGTGCATAACGAGAGCACCGGAGAGTCCGTTTTGATTCCCGGTACGGAAAGTTACACCGACCCCGAGGATGAGGTGAATAATACGGGCTGGCGGGCAGTCGCCTTTTTGGGTGATGGAAATAAGTTCCTTTGTAAAAAGATCGGTTACGAGTGGGTAGAAGGGTTTATGCTCTACGATATCGCCGAAAACAAAGGGATCACTTACGACGCCTACAGCACTTACGCCACATCCTGTATCGTCGTAAACGACGGATTTTATCTTCCTTTTTACACCTTTGAAGACGGGAAACAAGGCGCCTTTGTTTCGCTGGAAGACGGTTCGGTTCGGTACGCCGAGGAGTTTTCCGGGTATGAGGAAATGATCAGCTACGACAGCTTTGTGAAAAACGACCGGTATCTTCTCTTTCACCACTTCGATTATGATAACTACGAAGACGGGGAGACGCTTCTGCTGTTTGACTTTGAAACCAAAGAATGGACGGATATGGGAGTGACTCTTTTCAGCCAGTCGGGAGAAAGCTATACCCTCTTTGGCGTAGATGACAACGGAAACGGGTACCTTTGCTGTGACAGCGACACCGTGGTTGTCGTCGAAAACCCCTTGAACAAATAAGAAAAACACCCTCGATCATTCGAGGGTGTTTTTTGCTGGAATCCCAAGTATTTTCGGTTATAAAATGGTTTCCATACCGATCTTTTGGGGCTTTAATCCCATCGCCTCGTAAAATTTCTGGGCGGATTCGTTTAAGCTCCAAACGTTTAGGGTGACGTTGTAACAGCCCGCCCCTTTGGCGAAATCCAGTACATGGTGGTAGAGGGAAGAGCCGATATGTTTTCCCCGCACCGTTTCGTCCACGCAAAGGTCGTCGATGTAAAGGGTTTTGATATCGGTGAGAATGTTGTCGTCAATGTGCTGCTGAAAGACACAAAACGCGTAACCCAAAATGTTTTCGTTCTGGTCGGCGGCGACAAAAATAGGACAGCTGTCGTCGGCGATGATGGCCAAAAGCTGTTCATCATTATACTTTTTCGCGTTCCCTTTGAACAGGTCGGGGCGGCCGTTATGATGCACGGTCAAGACCTGTTTCAAAAGGCGGTTGATGCCGTCCTTGTCCGTTGCTTTGGCTCTTCGAATATTCATAAGTAAAACCTCCTGATAAAAAACGCCGCCGGAAAACCGGCGGACGCTTGAAATTTATTCGTAAAGAGGGAACTTCTTGCAGAGCGCGGAAACTTCTTCCTTGACCGCTTCCTTTTCGCCCTCGAAATCCTTGGCGATCCGCGCCATAAAGTCGGCGATCTTCTCCATTTCGGGCTCTTTGAAGCCTCTGGTGGTGACGGCGGGAGTACCTACCCGAACGCCGCTGGTGACGAAATGGCTTTGAGGATCGTTGGGGATGGCGTTTTTGTTGACGGTGATATAGACTTCGTCCAGCTGTTTTTCGTACACCTTTCCGGTGAGACCGAAGGGCTGGAGATCCACCAGCATCAGGTGGTTATCGGTGCCGCCGGAAACCAGGTTGAAGCCTTTTTCCATCAGCGCCTTCGCCAGCGCTCTGGCGTTTAAGACGATCTGGTGCTGATAAGCTTTAAATTCGGGCTTTAACGCCTCGCCGAAGCAAACTGCTTTCGCCGCGATGACATGCATCAAAGGGCCGCCCTGGGTGCCCGGGAAGATGGCTTTGTCAATCATCTTTCCGTATTTTTCCTTACAGAGGATCAAGCCGCCTCTGGGGCCTCTTAAGGTCTTATGGGTGGTGGTGGTTACGATATCGGCGTAGGGGACAGGGGACTCATGCTCTCCCGCCGCGACCAAACCGGCAATATGCGCCATATCCACCATCAGGTAAGCGCCGCACTCGTCGGCGATCTCTCTGAATTTCTTAAAATCAATGGCTCTCGGGTAGGCGGAAGCGCCGGCGACGATGATCTTGGGCTTATTTTCCAAGGCGATCTTTCTAACCTCGTCGTAGTCGATATAGCCGTTGTCGTCGGTGCCGTAGGAGACAACATGGAAATAAGCGCCGGACATATTGGCGGGAGAACCATGGGAAAGATGTCCGCCATGGTCTAAGTCCATCCCCATGATGGTGTCGCCGGGTTTTGCTAACGCAAAGTATACCGCCATATTCGCCTGGGCGCCGGAATGAGGCTGGACATTGGCGTATTCCGCGCCAAAGAGCTTTTTCGCCCGGTCTCTCGCTAAGTTTTCCGCTATGTCAACACACTGGCAGCCGCCGTAGTACCGCTTTCCCGGGTATCCTTCGGCGTATTTATTAGTCAAAACCGTTCCCATCGCCGCCATAACCGCGGGAGAAACGATATTTTCGCTGGCAATCAATTCGATGTTTCGCTTTTGTCGTTGCAGCTCCAGATTTAAGGCGTCGGCGATCTCCGGATCGGCATCCTTTAAAAAATCCGCAGCATTCCAAAAGTTTTCGTACATGCTTTTTCTCCTTCCATTTTGACACTACTTTCATTATATCCAAACCGCGTCCCTTACTCAATAGGTGAATTGTAAAAGCTTTTATGGTTTTTTTCTTTCTAAATTGTGAAATACTGTTTATTTATCGAAAATAATTGTATTTCCTTGAAAGACGATATGAAGTGAAAAATTTTGAAAAGGAAAGCCCCCTTTACAGTTTTTCAATTTTTCGGTATACTAAAGATAAGAATAACAAAGGAGGAGTCCCTATGAACGTATTGGAAGCAATTAAAGCGAGAAGATCCATTCGCAAGTATAAGGACGTTCCGGTGGAGCCGGAGAAGATCGCCGCGGTACTGGAAGCCGCGCGGCTTTCTCCCTCGGCGAGAAACCGCCAGGAATGGATGTTTTACGCCGTGACGGATGAGAAGGTGAAAAAGGCTATGTGCGAAGGCGGCGCCAGTCCCTTTGTAGCGGAAGCGCCGGTAGTTTTGGCGGTTTGCTGCATCGGCGACCGGCTGATGAATTGCGGCCATGACGTGTCTTCGGTAGACGGCGCGATCGCTATGTCTTTCGCGGTGTTGGAGGCTACCGATTTGGGGCTTGGGACCTGTATGATCGGAAGCCATGATCAGAAAGCGGTGGCCAAGGCGTTGGGGGTGTCCGAGGAATGGAAGGTGCCTCTGCTTGTGACTATGGGATATGCGGATGAAGCGCCGGAAGCGCGCCCGAGAAAAGAAAGCGCCGAAATTTGTAAAATTCTGTAACGGAAAACCCGGACGGAGACGCCCGGGTTTTTTCTTGACCTTTTTTTCTCTTTGGTATACACTAAGGGAAAGGAGGAGAATAGCGTGAGAAAAGTTGGACTTTATTTGGCTTTGCTCAGTGTTTTGCTTTTATCTCTGTTTGGCTGCGGTCGGGGAGGAAGCTTTGTGGACGAAGACGGAAACACCATTCGGGTCAACGGCCGGCTTCCCGACGATATCTACCAGTTTACCGATCGTGAGCAGTCTTACTATATGGAGATTTTAGTCAATGCTGCTATAGAATTGGATTTGGATACCCTTCGCCGCTATGTTGAACCCAGGGACGAAGGATACGAGATGCTGGAAACAATCGCCAATAACGAAAAAAGCAGGGAGCTTTGGCTTTTAATGATGGAGGATTACGAATTCTATCCGGAGAGCTGTTGCCTTGTGGGACGAAATACGGAAGCGATATTCGATTTGTGGTACGCTGATCATCCTGATTCTATGTGGGCGACATGGGAGCTTGGCTATGAGGACGCCAAAGCCGCTTATGACGCGTATTACGACCAAGCTCCTTTTTCCTATATGATTCTTTCATGGTATGATTTGGGGCTGGAAGTGGAAGACGGTCGGCTTGTTTGCGACTTGTCGGACTTTTTCGGATCATCCGCTTTTGTGAGAGTGGATGACTGTATTGACAGCTACGGAGATGGGGGAATCCAGTATGGTTCTATCGTACTGGGATACGAATATGGAGGATATGATACGCTCAGCGAGGAGTTTCCCCAGTGGGAGATGGTGTTCCGTTCTGATTTGGATGCGCTTGCCGAGTATCTTCTTCCTTTGGCAGACACGGAAAGCTACTATTACGATATTTTTCAAACCTATCTTTCGGATAAAACCAACCGGGATTTGATTAAGCAGTACCTTGACGATAACTGCATTTTGTCCCGAAACGCTTATGAGATCCATCTGTACCATCCGTTGACCTCGTGGGATCTTCCTTATTTCTCCTCCGCGAGTGATTGGGAGCGGATGCAATCCCTGCCGGTGATGGAGAGCGAAACGCTATATTACGGAGATTTTGATTCCGTTTTATATTTTTACTACGATTTGATCCAGGGAATGATTTCCGAGGGATTGCTAGAGGAATAAGGGACCGCTTTTTTAGCTAAGAAGAAGGAAAACCAAAAAGAGGAACCGGACCGCAAGTGGTCCGGTTCCTCTTGGCTTTTATTCTACTTGATTTCGCAAAAACGCGGCGGTGTAACCTTCGTAAAGGAGAACGCTTTGTTCCGTATCCCCGTTGTAATAAAGGCGAACCGAAGAAAGAGGCTGGCAGGTCAGATCCCCCTCCAAAATGGTTCCGTAAAAGGGTTCCGGGACGTCTTGAAGAGATTGCCGGAGCGTATCCCCCACTTCCCCTTTAATGTCGTTGGGGGTATTTTTACAATACCGGAGATACAGGCTTTGATTTTCTCCTTCGTTAGCGGAAAGATCTCTGTGTTCCTCGATGGTATTATACAGCGCGTAATAAGAGAGATCCTCGATAGCGGCTTCGCTGTCAATTTCGTCAAATACCGCTTTGGAGGAAGAATCAAATTCCCCCTCTTGGAAAATAAATCGGATAGCGTACAGCCCCACGTAGCCGTCGTAGTTGGGAACCGATTCGGCAAAATACAGACGGGTAACTACCGTAGCGCCGTAAAGGTAATAGTAGCGGTTGATGTCGTAGGCGATTGTCCCCTCAGGAAGATCCTCCTCCAGTTCGGAAAGTTTACTGAGATATTTTCGGTCCAATCCTAAGGCGCTTGCCGTTTCTTCGGGGGTCATACCCCACTGGGCGTACATATACCCATCATATTCGTAGGTGTCAAAGCATCGTTCTTCCTCGCTGCAAGAGGTAAAAACAAGGCAAAGCAGCAGCATTACAGCAATGAGTCGTTTCATAGCAGTCTCCATTAAAAATAAAGTATCTCATTATCTTGATTATAAAACAGTTCCGAGGTCTGCTCCTCGAAAAAAACGGGAAGGGTATCCGAAAAGCCTCTGGATAAAGGAAGGGTGCGAAGATCTTCCTTCTTTTCCCAGGAGAGATGTCCCTCGATCTGGAGCGATTCGTCCAAAAGCGCTCCGGAAAACGTTTTGGTATGGTAAAGCAGTACCACATACCGGTGGTTTTTTTCTTCCTCCATAAAGCTTTTGATTCCTACCAGTTTCGGAGATTCGATAGTCAAACCGGTTTCCTCCCACACTTCCCGGCAAACCGCTTCGCAAAAGCTTTCTCCCTCTTCTACATGACCGCCCGGAAAAGCAAACCCTTTCCAGGAGAGGACTCGGTTTTGCATGAGCACTTCTCCCTTTTCGTTTTCAATCATACACATATTGGTAAAAGTGACCTGTTCCATACAAAGCCTCCTTGCGTCATATCCTTCATTGTACCATAAACCGCCGTATTTCGCAACCTAAGAAAAAATCTCCCGGGGGTTTTTATTATTATTGCCAGTTTTTTGAGTTAATTTTCTTAATTTCCTCGTCTTGACAAAGAAAAAAGGAGTTGTTACAATAAATTTGGTAACAAAATGAAGAAACAAAAAAGCAGTTGGAAAGGAGAACAAAATGAGTAAAGTAACTATTTTAACGGAAGTATTGAATTTCGGCCATATGGTGGTGGGATTCGATATTCTTTGGGATCAGGGCGAGGTGGACGAAAAAGACCTTGCGTTAGAGGGAAATTATCTGGATATCCGGGCGAAAACCCCGTCCAAAGGGATCACTGCCGCTTCGGTAAAAGACGGCGTGCTGCATATCGATGTGGATCCGTTTTTATATGCCGCCGACTTTACCCTTACCGTAAAAGGCAACCAGATTACCAAGGAAACAGCGGATGATAAAAAGATCGCTGTGGTAGATGAATTTACAAAACATGAAAAATACGGCGTTTTATACCGCTTGTATACTCCTAAAGCCAAGGAAGCCCGGCCTTTGGTGCTGTTTTTACATGGCGGCGGCGAGCAGGGCTTTGATAATGAAAAGCAAATGCTCGGTACCATCGGCGCCGCGAAAATCGCCGAGCGGTATCCGGATGTGTATGTGTTGGCGCCGCAGGCGCCCAGTATGCCCGGCGGTTTCGATCCCAGCAAGATGCCCAAAATGGAGCGGCAAACTTTCGCCACCAGCGACTTTAAGGGAGAAACGGGATGGCACCGGAAGTACCTCGCCAGTGTCTGTGACATTATCCGGGAGATGATCGCCGACGGAAAAGTCAATCCCAAGCGGGTCTATGTGACGGGAATGTCTATGGGCGGCGGCGGAACCCTTCGCGCCCTTTCGGTGGGCAACGACCTCTTTGCGGCGGCGGTGCCCATTTGTCCGACTATGACGCCGGAGACTTACGGGATCCTTTGTGGACTCACCGATATGAAGATCTGGATCGCGACGGCGTATGTGGATCATACCATTTACCGTCATAAATATATCGTAGACGGGATTATGAAGATAAAGGATGCGGGAAATAAAAACGCGCGTCTTACGTTATATTCTCCCGAGGATTTGGAAAAATACGGCATTGCTACCGACCCGGATCTGCCTTTAGCGGCGAAGTTTGGAGCAAACCACGCTTCCTGGATCTTAGTGATGAACAATGAAGAAGGTATTTTAGACTGGTTGCTGGCACAGACCAGAGACTAACAGAGAAAAACCCTGACGAAAGTCAGGGTTTTCTTTTTAAACTTCGAAGAAACGTTTTTTGCTCCGGAGAAATTCGGCGGCTTTCTATCGCTTTTTGGATGGCCTTGTTATGGGTCCAGACGTCTAACCGATTCTCCTCAAAAAAGGGAAGGGTGTTTGAAAATTGCTTCGCAAGGGCGGTGGCAAAAAACCAGGCGATCATCATGTTGACGTAATATTCCAAGGAGCGGATTTCGGCAACCCACGTCAAATAATCCGGGGAAAAGGCTTCGTCCAAATAATACCGTAAAAGCATCCCGATTCCAAATCGACAGGTATACGTTTTTTCGGAGGAAATCCAAATTCGGATTTCCTTTAAAAGCGCAGGCAGATGGGAAGCAAATACCCTGGGATTCAGGGAATCACAGGTGGCCCAGTTATCGATAAAGGGAAGAAAAGCGCTGACGCTTTGGATACAGGTCTCATAATCCCGAATCGTTTCGAGAAAAAAGGCATGAAGATGGTTTTCCTCGAGATAGGCGTGGGGAAGCTGAGAAAGGAATAAATCCTTTTCCGGACTTCTTTTGAATTCCTTTGCCAGCGCTCGAAGGGAAGGAATTCGAACACCGATAATGGTTTTCGGATCCACGGTGGGGATCAGCTTGCTTTGGAATTCTTTAAAGGGCAAGTCTTGAAGGGCAAAAAGGCGGCGCTGTATTTCCAAGTTCATAAGGGACCTCCCATTTTGGTGCTGGGTATAGTATACCACAATCGGTTTACAAAGCAAAGACGCCCGCTTTCGCGGACGCCTTTGCTTTTGCAATAAAGAGGCCAAAAACTTATTTGCTCATATAACGGGTGTATGCGGTCTGCTTAAGCTCTAAGCAGCGCTGGTAGTTCATACTTTCTAAACCGGAGACAAAGTTTTCCCAAACCGCGTCATTATCGATATCCAAGGTACCTGCGATGAACTGTACCGTATTTTCCTCTACATAAGACTTGCAGTCTACATAGAGATTGTTGTACTCTAATCCTTCGTCAGTGGTAAAGGAAACACGAAGCGGGATCATAATGTCGTCGGTTTCCTGTGCCCAAGTCTCATATCCTTCCAGATAGTGACCCTGGCCGGCCTGGCGGTACATGTTCCACATAATTTCCCAGTTGTATAAACCATGGAAGTTATCCAGATTGTAAAGACGGCGGGCGGTAATGGGAGCAATAATGGCACCACCTTCGTCATGGTTCATAACCGCATCGGTGAAAACGTAGTAGTATTCGCTGCTGGGATCCACTTCGTAGGAAATGCCTTCGACGCCGCAGTCACCTAACAGCATACCATCCCAGGTATAACGGTAATCTGCCCATTGGAGAACATAGGGAACATATTCGTCGGGGCAGGAGGTGGTAATGTACATGGGGGCAATAGCCGTATCGGACTGGTAGGTTACTTTCGCGGTGTCGCCTTCGTTCATGACGATGTTGACCATGGGCGTGAGCCAAAAGTCTTCGTTATCGGTTCGACCGGTTTCATAGAAATTGCCGTGAATGCTCACCCATGCTGCGGTATATACGCCAATGGTGCCGTTTGCCCAAAGGGTGGTGGAATCATTGACAATGGTATTGCTCATAAAGTCCTGATAGATGAGGCCTTCTTCATACCATTTGTTCATGGTGGAGCAGTAATCCCGGTATGCATCGGTCACAGGACCGTATCCTACTGTTTCACCGTTTTCTTCGACGTAAAATTCGTTGGTGATTCCCCAGGCGCTGATGAGGTAGGGGGTCGTATTGCCAACAATACCGTTGCCCGCCATACCTAAGGTGCCGTAACCCGCGTTTTTGAAAGCGGTGAGTACGTTATACAGGTCATCCACCGTGACCGGTACTTCCAGATTCAAAGCATCCAGCCAGTCCTGACGGATCGCTAAGCCCATCCAGGCAGGCTCCGGCTCAATGACTACCGTCTGGTCTTCAATGGAGTCGTAGCTACAGCGCAGCATATACATGGCGGCGTAACGGCCTTCGTCGGTGGTGATCTGCCGGCGTACGTCATCGGTAACGTTGACATACTGCATATAATTGGGGCAGTAAATGGGGATCAGATCGGTGAGATCCCGCCAGATCCCGTCGGAAATACCCGCGTCATCGCCGCCGGGATAAGCGATGTACTGGCTTCCCATATTGGCGTCCAAAACATCGGGGTAGTCGCCGGAAGCCAAAAGCAGACCAAATTTTTCGGTAGCTGCGGATCCAGGAACGGTAGTGTATTCCATATACACATTGGTGATCTCCGCCAGCTTATTATAGGCGTCGATCTCTTCGATGGTCCGATAGTCGTTGGACCAAACCATCCAGTTGGTACAGGTGATGGGGTCTTCCACAATGGGAAGGGTGATTTCCGTTAATGGAGTGATGGTTTCTTCTTCGGAAGAAGAACCGGATGTATTGCTGTTGGACGATGACGGGGCGTCATCACCGCAGGACACGGCCAGAGTCAGCATCATAGCCGCAGACAGTAACAAAGCCAATAATTTTTTCATAATGACTCTCCTTTTTGCGGTTGCGGTCTTTTCATAAAATTTCGCCGTGCCTTGATCAAACAGCAAATATTACGAAAAAAGCGGCGCCACCAGTCCTGGCGGCGCCGCTGCAGACCGTTTTACTTGTTCATATACCGGGTGTAGGCTGTTTGTTTCAACTCTAAGCAGCGCTGGTAATTCATGCTCTCCAAATCAGAGACAAATTTTTCCCAAACTGCGTCATCGTTGACATCCAGCGTACCAACAATAAATTGTACAGTATTTTCTTCTACATAAGACTTGCAGTCAACATAAATGTTGTTAAATTCATTACCTTCTTCAGAAGTGAAGGAAACCCGCAGGGGAACCATAATGTCTTGGGTTTCCTGACCCCAAACATCGTAACCGTTGATCTGTTTGCCCTGGCCGGCTTGCCGATAAAGATTTTGCTGTGCTTCCCAGTTATATAAGCAGTGGAAGTTTGCTAAAACGCAAAGGTTTCTGGCGGTAAAGGGATCCAAAATAGCGCCGCTGATCTCCCGTTTCATAACGCGGTCGGTGTATACGTAGTAGTATTCGCTGTTGGGATCTACTTCGTAGGTAACGCCTTCCACACCGTGGCTGCCTAACAGCATACCTTCCCAGGTGTAACCGTAATCCGCCCACTGGAGGAGATAAGGAACGTATTCCTCGGGGCAGGAAGTGGTGATATACATAGGCGCTAACGCGGTGTCAGACTGATAGGTTACCTTGGGGATCTCTCCTTCGTTCATAACCGGGTTTAACATAGGCTCCAGCCAGAAATCCGGATCATCGGTAAACCCATTCAGATACAGGTAGTCGTTAATCCCTACCCAGCCGGCGGCATAAACGCCGAGAGTGCCGTTAGCCCAGAGGGTGTTCCCGTTGGTGCCAATATCGTTGCTCATAAAGTCCTGATAAATCAGACCTTCCTCATACCACTTGTTCATCATAGAGCAGTATTCCCGGTATTCATCGGTAACCGGGCCGTAGCCTACAGTAGCCTTATCTTCTTCAATGTAAAATTCATTGGTAACGCCCCATGCTCCCAAAACGTAAGGTACGTTTGCATGTATCATACCGTTGCCCGCCATACCGAGCCTGCCGTAACCGGCTTCTTTAAAGGCGACCAGGACATTGTACAGATCATCTACTGTTACAGGGATTTCCAAGCCCAGCTCATCCAGCCAGTCTTTCCGGACAACCATTCCCAGCCAGGAAGGTTCGGCGACAATTTCGATCTCTTTGTCTTCGATGGAACCGTATTTGCAGCGCAGCATGTAAATGCCCGCATACCGCCCCTGATCGGTAATGCTTTCCCGCCGGGCATTTTCGTTTTGGTTGATGAGTTCCCGGTAATTGGGCATATAGATGGGAACCAGATCGGTAAGATCCCGCCAGATCCCGTCGTCGATACCCGCGTCGTCGCCGCCGGGATACTGTACTAACCCGCTTCCGGCGCCGACGTCAACGATATCTGGATAATCACCCGAGGCCAGCAGCAAGCCGAATTTCTCAGTAGCCGCAGAACCTAAGATCGTGGTATATTCCACATGGATGTTGGTAAGGCGTTCCAGTTCCTGGTAGGCTTCCACCTCGTCGATGGTGTTGTAATCGCTGGACCAGACAATCCAGTCGGTAACAGTGATCGGATCTTCCACAATGGGAAGGGTGATCTCAGTCAACGGGGTGATGGTTTCTTCCGAGGAGGATCCGCTGCCGGACGCGGTGCTATCGGAAGAGGATGTTTTCTCCTCGCCGCAGGATACGGCAAGAGAAAGGGTCATGGCTGCCGCCAGCAATAAGGCTAATATTTTTTTCATCACTTACGCTCCTTTGCTATTTGGATTTTGTATAGTTTACGCAATCAAACAAAGCCTCCTTTCAATGATAAAATATTATAAAAGTTTAACATTTTATGATATATTTTTGTGATTTACTCCATTAAACCCAAATTCAATTTCTTTGTCATTCCAAAAATTTTCGTCTATTTTTTTACAAATAATTTAAATATTTTGTGTAAGGTACAATAAATCCAAACTTATTTGTCATTTCCCATGAAATCTGCCGCAGGAAATTGCCGTTTTTTACAACGGGAAGGGTGGATTTTTATTCCAAATATTTGGATTTTCTTTGTACTGAATTATTTTTTGATTTAGGGTGGCTTTCCATAGATAGTCGTTATGTAACACAGGGTGAAAAGCCGCACTTTTATGGTTAATATTTCGATATTCTTTAGGGGAGATAGAATAAAAGCGCTTAAAGGCGGTAAAAAAAGCTTTGTTATCACAAAACCCTGACGAAAGCGCTACATCGGCCAGGGTATCGCTGGTCTCGTTCAGCAGGGAAACCGCTTTTTGAAGCCGCAGAAAGGTCAGGTAATCATACCAGCCTATGCCGGTCTGTTTTTTAAAAGCGTTGGAAAAATAGGATCGATTTTTTCCAACCCGCTTGGATACCTCATCCAGAGAAAGGGGCAGCAGGAAGTTTTTGGACGTATAGGAAATGGTTTCCTGTATATAGGGAGAAATAATGGTAGGATCGATGCGGGGCATTTTGTGGATCTTGGCAAAATACTTGATAAGATAAGCCTGAAGGCAGATTGCGACACCATAGGCGTCAAAAAGATCGGCGCGTTCCTCCGCGTAAAACACCCTGTCGCAAATAGACGCCGCATAGTATCGCACAACGGCGAAACGGTACAGCTTCTCCTCCTCTGAAAAAGGAAGATCGTAAAAAAAGGCATTGCCAAAATAGTAATCGATTTGTCCTCCGAATTGATTGTCCCGGTCGCCTTGGATCACTAAAACAAGCGCTTCCCCTGTCAGAGTCTGCACAGCATAAGCCTGGCGTGGGTTCAGCATAAAAATGCCGTCTTCTTCCAATTCATAGCAGCGATGATTGGCATAGATCTGAAGCGTTCCGGATAAGAGAATCAAGACGGTGACATCCTTGCAGATGGTAGGAGGCTCACAGCCTGTGATCTGCTCTATAGAAAGGGAAAAATTTGGTCTCTCATTGGGCGCGGAAGGCACTCGATAATCGGAATAAAAAAGTTTTGTCCACAATTTCTTTTCCTTACCTTTAAAAGATATTGATAACTTATATATTTTAATTCTACAACACTTTTATTTTTTAGTCAACTTTTTTAGAGCGGAAAACCAACTCTGTAATTTTGAATATATTGAAAGCTTCGTTTTTTTACATAAATACTAAACTTGGCCGTTAGCTATTGACAATGGGACCTGTTTGTATCAGACTATATGTGTCTTAATCAACAGTAAAAAAACGGAACACTGCAAAGGAGGAATTTTTATGTCAATCAAACCCATCGGCGTTGGCCTCATCGGTTCCGGCGCTATCAGCTATACCTATTTGGACAATATGGTTCATCGGTTTGATATTTTGAATGTGATCGGCTGCTCAGATATCATCGAAGAGCGGAGTAAATCCCGGGCGGAAGAGTTTGGCATCAAACAGATGACCAACGAGGAGATCTTTGCCGATCCCGATATCCAGATCGTCGTCAACACCACCTATCCCAAAAGTCATTACGCTGTAACCAAAGCGGCTTTGGAAGCGGGAAAACATGTGCAAAGTGAAAAAATGATGGCGGTGACCTTTGAGGAAGCGAAGGAGCTTTACGATTTGGCAAAGTCTAAAAATCTCCGCTTCGGCTGCGCGCCGGATACATTTTTAGGCGCCGGTTACCAGACCTGCCGGAAACTTATTGACGATGGGTATGTGGGAACACCTTTGGCGGTAAACGCCACTATTATCCGCGGTTATCAGCCGGCGTTCCCGGTGGCCATGGATCCCATGCCCTTTATCGTGGGCGAGGGCGGAACCATCCCCTTCGACATGGGCGGCTACTATATCCAGGCGATGCAGAATCTGTTTGGCGCGGTAAAACGGGTCAGCGGTTTCTCTCAGAGCCGGGAAAAGATCTTCTCCCATCCCAAAAATCCTCAATATAAAGAAGTTTTGAAGCTTAACTCCCCCAACTTTATCCAAGCGGCGTTGGAATTTGATTGCGGCGTTTTGGGTACCCTTACCGCTTGTGACTCCGGATTTGTTACGCCGGAAATTCCGGGAATGACGGTTTACGGCACCGACGGTGTCCTGATCTGTCCCGACCCTAACTACTATGCGGGCCCGGTAAAACTCATTCGCAACGGCGGAAAAGAGTGCGTCACCATGCCTTTGACCCACGGCTACAGCGGTGAGGAAGTAGAGCGCGGCGTGGATCTGAGCAAGCTGGACGCTTTCCGTCTCAACTGGCAAAAGAGCCGCAGAGGTATCGGTGTTGCCGATATGGCCTGGGCCATTACCAACAATCGTCCTCAGCGCTGCTCGGCGGAGATGGCGTTACATACCATCGAGATCATCCATGGCGTCAAGACGGCTTCGGAAACGGGCAAGTACTACGAGATGACCACCCATCCCGAAAAACCCAAGGCGTTAAGACCCGGCTTTATCGGCGGGGCGGCGGAAGCGGTTTTGGACGACTAAGGGAAAAAGCTGTCACCAGACGTTTATAAAACCCGCACATACATTCCGACGGCGCGGCGTATCCTCTACTGCTAAGCAGAAATCAAGTAAAAAGGAGAGATGAAAAATGACAAGGAAAAAGTGGCTTGCCATCGGCTTTACAGGAATCCTTCTGCTTGGGCTGATTACCGTATTCCTCTTTTTCATCCCAGGCGCCCCTTTCTATCAAGAGGAAGCGCCCAAACAGTACAGCTACGCCAGTTGGGAAATGCAATATGAATCCATCGAAGAAATGGCGGCGGAATCGGATTTGATTGTCGAAGGCATTGTGACGTCCCAAAGGGTAAACCGCATTCAATCCGCGGTCTTTACCATTTCTACCGTAGAAATTACCGAAACGATTTCTGGGGAAGTCTTCGAAACAGTAGAAGTCTCACAAACCGGAGGTGTAGACGGGGATTATATTGATTATCCGATTTATGGCGCCCCCTTAATGGAAATCGGGGACGAATATATCCTTTATTTAACCGACCCTGACGAAGAAGGGGTTCGGGGGATTGCCGCCGGGAACCAGGGAATTGGAAAAATCGTGCGGGACGGAGACGAAAAAACCATCCTTCCCTTTGGCGAAGAAGACGGCCGGAAGCTCTTAGGGGTCACCCCCGAAGCAGAAGGATCGTCGTTAAAAACCCCGTAAAACCATTCATAAACCAAAACAAAGTAAAAAGGAGAGATGAAAAATGACAAGGAAAAAGTGGCTTGCCATCGGCTTTACAGGAATCCTTCTGCTTGGGCTGATTGCCGCAGCACTCTTTTTCATCCCAGGCGCCCCTTTCTATCAAGAGGAAGCGCCCAAACAGTACAGCTACGCCAGTTGGGAAATGCAATATGAATCCATCGAAGAAATGGCGGCGGAATCGGATTTGATCGTCGAAGGCATTGTGACGTCCCAAAGGGTAAACCGCATTCAATCCGTGGTCTTTACTATTTCTACCGTAGAAATTACCGAAACGATTTCTGGGGAGGTCTTCGAAACAGTAGAAGTCTCACAAACCGGAGGTGTAGACGGGGATTATATTATTTATCCGATTTATGGCGCCCCCTTAATGGAAATCGGGGACGAATATATCCTTTATTTAACCGAACCTGACGAAGAAGGGGTTCGGGGGATTGCCGCCGGGAACCAGGGAATTGGAAAAATCGTGCGGGACGGAGACGAAAAAACCATCCTTCCCTTTGGTGAAGAAGACGGCCGGAAGCTCTTAGGGGTAACTCCCGAAGCAGAGCCGTCTTCTACGATGGCTCTTTGTACCGGCGAAACGCTGTTTGACAACCACTGGGAAGAAAATGGCTGCACTTGGGATAACGGAACAGCCATTACTTACCATTTCTGCGACGCGATTTCCGCTGCGCCAGCCAGTTTTGAAAGCGCGATAGCCACCGGCTTTAACAACTGGAACGGCGTTACCGATCAAATCAGCATCCAAAGGACCTATTCCTCTTCTTCGGCCAAAGTAACGACAAAATTGGGCGATTTCGGTGCGAATGGATGGAGCGGAATATGGCTTAAAACAACTAGGCCCGGAGGAAACCGTTTGGAAAGCGCTATTATACAATTCAACACTTACTACCACGAAACTTCGGAAACCTCTTATTGGAAATCAGTAGCCTGCCATGAGATGGGTCATAATATGGGGTTAAACCATACGGAGCCTGGGGGTCCCTGCGATTGTACAAGGTATACGCTGGATTCTATTATGCTGGATCCGGGTGAAATTTTAGGCGCCAGAGGGATCGATACCCCGCAGGAAAACGATATCCGGATGGTGCAGGAAATATACGAAAATAATTAGCGGTAAAGGTAATATTTAGTGGAATCACATCATCTGTTGTTAAACAGAAATCAAGCAAAAAGGAGAGATTTTTATGGCAAAGTTAAAAGCGGCAATGATCGGCACCGGTTTTATTCCGAGAGATATTGAAGATCCGTTTGATCTGTTGAAAAAGTTTGCGGATATCGGCTATAAGGGCTTTGAAGTCCCCGATATGGCGGCGAGAAATATGATGGGCGCTTCTTTGGATGAACTGAAAGAAGCGGTGAAAAAGCTGAGAGATTTAGGGCTTGAGCCCCTTTCCACCATCGCGTTTGCCAATCCTTCGGTGGATACCGATACCCTCATCAAAAATATCGCGGAGAAAACGCTGGCGTACGGCCTGACCCGCACCACCTTTATGGTGAGCGAAGTGGCTCAATACCGCTTTGGCCGCTACGAAAACCAGCTCACCTACGACGAGGCGATGAAGAACGTGGAATTGATGGAAACGGTAGCTGCCGCTTTGAAAAAAGAGGGCATCGTGACCTGCTTCCATAATCACGACGAGGAATTTCTTACCTGCTATAAGGGCGTGCCTTTCTATTACCTGATGGCGGCTAACACCGACGATCTGAAGTTTGAGCTGGATTGTGGCTGGGCGACCTATGCCGGTTTCAATCCGATTCAGGTTATGAAACAGTTGGGCGATCGTCTTTGCGCCGTTCACATCAAGGACTTCACGGATGGCGGCGTGGAGCAGGAAAGAGACGTTCGTACCATCGTAATGCCTCGGTTTACCACCCCCGGCACCGGTAAACTGGATCTGAAGGGCTGCTTGCAGCAGGCGCTGGATATGGGTATCGATTACGCCATTATCGAGCAGGACTTTATGTATAACCTGGATCCTCTGGCGACTGTGACCGCCGCTTACTACAATATGAAAGAGACGGGTTTGGTAGAGTAATTTCTGCCCAAAATAAAAAAGCTGTGCCGCAAAAGCGGCACAGCTTTTTTATTTGCGAAAAAACAAGTACCCTTCGCTTTTACGAAGGGTACCATTTAATCGAATATCACATAATCGGGAAGACCGTTTTCCCGATAAAAGCGAGGCGCTTCCCCGGCGATTAAGGGGAGAAGGTAATCACAAATTTCCCGGCGGACGGACGGGGAATCCAAGTCCCACCAGCGCTCGGGGACATAACGGGTTTGGTTTGCGCAGTCTTTGACGTCGAGCGGAAATAGCTCCGTCCGGTAAGGGTGGTTTTGTAAACGACGAATGCCCGCCATCTTTCCTTGTTCCCCTTGGCAAGCGAGGGACACGGCAAAGCTTCCCAGCGCAAAGCTTTCGTTTAGATCGGTGGCGGAGGCGAGAAGTCCGGAACAACGCTGCATCAAGCTAATCTCAATGGAACGAACCTTACATCCAATGCGATCCTTTACCAGATGTTCCAGATATTTTCCCGCGCCGGCCAGGTAGCTGTGACCAAACTGGTCCATAGCGCCGCTTTGCGCCGAAGCGCCGATATAATTGCCGTCTTTGTCTTTAATACCTTCGCTGACCGCGATCACCAGCCCGTTTTGCGTTTGGTGAAGGCGGCGGATAGTGCGCAGCATCTCTTCGGGATCGAAGGGCACTTCGGGAAGAGCAATAATGTCTGGTTTTGCGCCTCCCAAAAATCGGGGAAGGCCGGCGGCCAAAGTGAGCCACCCGGCATCCCTGCCCATAATTTCCACAATGGTTACTGATTTTACGGCATAAATGGAAAGATCCCTGCATAATTCTTCCATAGTGAGGGTTAAATAGCGGGCGGCGCTTCCGAAACCGGGAGTGTGATCCACGCCGGGCAGATCATTGTCAATGGTTTTAGGGGCGCCCACAATAATCGGCGCGTCATCCTTCCCCTGAAAGAAAGCGGCTAGCTTTTTGACGGTATCCATACTGTCGTTTCCGCCGATGTAAACAAAAAAACCTACATTGTATCGGGAAAACACATCGGCGATGCGCTGATATACGGAATTGTCCCACTCCGAAGGGAGCTTAAATCGGCATGACCCCAAAGCCATCGCCGGCGTCGCCTTTAGTTTTTCCGTTTCGGAAAAGTGGGTCAAATCCACAAACATTTCGTGGAGAACGCCTTCGATGCCATGGCGGCTACCGTAAATTCGGTCGATCAGAGGGGATTTTTGCGCAGCATCAATCACCCCCGCCAAGGTGGCATTGATGGCGGCAGTGGGGCCACCGGATTGGGCGACCATCAGGGTTTTCATAAAAACCTCTCCTTTAAAAACGGATCAAAACGAGCTTGTGAGTTCCGTTAAAATTCGCTTTCCCAGTCGATATCTACCGTGTGGTAATCGGTTTTTCCGGTTTGATTCCGACGCTTGACGGAAGAAAGGACATGAGCCAACAGGGTGACGCCGCTTAAGAAACAGACAATGCCCACGCACCACCATAGAAACATCACTTTTCCGTCGTCGGTTTGTAAAAACATAACCATTTTGCCTAAAAGAGCGCTGTGGCCGGATACTGTACCAATAACCCGGATATCGTCAGCGTTTAGCACTAATTCCTCTTCCTGCCCGTCTGTGAGGATCAGTTCGGTGCCATCCACCAAAAGTAAGGTCCGGATCCCAATGTACTCTTCGTCATCGGACTGGTAATAAAAGGCGATATCATCGCCCAGCTTACAATTTACCAGTTCTTTTTCCTTAATAAAAAGAACTTCGTTTTTTTCATAGGTTGGCGCCATAGCTTCCGTTTTATTCAAATATAAAGAGTAGCCGAAAACGGAAAAAGTTCCCGTTCTTTCAGCGTTTTTCATTCCGGCGATCAACGTCACTGCCGCAAAAACCCCCACCACGAACAAAACCAGGTTAATAATTGAAACAACGGCAGCAAAACGCGACGATTTCGTCTGATTCATCCATATCTCCTTTCTGTTTTCCGACTTTTGTCGTCAATATTTTCAGTATACCGCAAACCCCATGGAAAAGCAAGCTGGACAAATCAAAATTTTTTGGAAAAATCTATTGACAAACCGGATTTGAATGTGTATAATGATACTCGTTCACTCCGTGTGAATAAAGCGAAAGGCGAATATTTCGGGGGTATAGCTCAGCTGGGAGAGCACCTGCCTTACAAGCAGGGGGTCACAGGTTCGAGCCCTGTTGTCCCCACCAAATGGCCCGCTAGCTCAGTTGGTTAGAGCGCTAGCCTGTCACGCTAGAGGTCGTGGGTTCGAGCCCCATGCGGGTCGCCATTTTGCCTCTGTAGCTCAGTCGGTAGAGCAGAGGACTGAAAATCCTCGTGTCGTTGGTTAGATTCCGACCGGAGGCACCATTGCGGATTTAGCTCATCTGGTAGAGCGCCACCTTGCCAAGGTGGAGGTAGCGAGTTCGAGCCTCGTAACCCGCTCCAGTATGGCGCTATAGCCAAGTGGTAAGGCGTGGGTCTGCAACACCCTGATTCCCCGGTTCAAATCCGGGTGGCGCCTCCATACAAAACCGGTCAACTTATTGTTGACCGGTTTTTGTTTTTGTTGGTTGAGATGTGTTTGCAGAATCCGTTTTGGTTAAAATTTGAACGATCATTCATTAC
>CALXGT010000011.1 GCA_944387915.1 uncultured Clostridia bacterium | reverse complement strand
GTTGGTAGCGACCTCGGGAGATACGGGAAAAGCGGCTTTGGAGGGATTCAAAGACGTTCCCGGTACCCGGATGCTGGTCTTTTATCCGGAAGACGGGGTTAGTCGGATGCAGAAATTGCAGATGACCACCCAAGAAGGGGAAAACCTTTCGGTTTGCGCCATCAAAGGCAATTTTGACGACGCCCAAAACGGGGTCAAAGCCATCTTTACCGATCCGGAGATCCTAAAGGAATTGGAGCGCAACGGCCAGATGTTTTCCTCCGCCAACTCCATCAACTGGGGAAGACTGGTCCCCCAGATCGTCTATTATGTGGCGGCGTATTTGAGTATGGTGGAAGAAAAGGAGATCGCTCTCGGCGACGAGATCAACATTGCCGTTCCCACCGGAAACTTTGGAAATATCTTAGCCGCTTACTATGCGGCGCAGATGGGATTGCCAGTGAAGAAGCTCATTTGCGCTTCCAATAAAAATAAGGTCCTTACCGACTTTATCGCCACCGGTACCTACGACAAGAACCGGGAATTTTACCTTACGTCCTCTCCGTCGATGGATATTTTGATCTCTTCCAATCTGGAGCGGCTTTTGTACGCCCTTTCCGGAAAGGACGACGGCGCCATCAGAACATGGTTTTCCGCGTTAAAGGAGACGGGGCGATATACGGTTCCCGATTCGGTAAAGAAAGAACTCCAAAGCCGGTTTTACGGCGGTTTTTGCGACGATACCGAGACGGAAGAGACTATTCGCGAGATGTTTTCCCGGTACGGTTACCTTTGCGACACCCATACGGCAGTGGGCGTTAAGGTATACGAGGATTACAAAACCAAAACAGGGGATCAAACCAAGACGCTTATCGCTTCCACCGCTTCTCCCTACAAATTCTGCGAAAGTGTCCTTCGGGCGGTAAGTAAAGAGGAGATTCCTTCGGACGAGTTTTTACAGGTAGAGCAGCTCCAAAAGGTGACAGGCACCAAAGCGCCGGCATCTCTTTTGAGCTTGAAAGATAAGACGGTTCGATTCCAAAAGAGCGTGGCCCGGGAGGAAATGGCGGCGGCTGTAAAGGAAATGTTGAAGCGATAAGGGGGCAGTATGGCTTTATACGGCATCGCGGACCTTCATCTTTCCTTGGGCGTCGATAAGCCTATGGATATTTTTAAAGGCTGGGAAAATTATACCGAACGGCTGAAACAAAATTGGGAGCGGACGGTAAAGCCCGAAGACACGGTGGTTTTAGCCGGGGACATTTCCTGGGGGCTTTCTCTTTCGGAGACCGAAAAGGATTTTCGCTTTATTGACGCCCTCCCCGGAGAAAAGATTCTTTTAAAAGGAAATCATGACCTCTGGTTTTCGACGAAAAGCAAGGTGGAGCGGTTTTTGGAAACGTTACAGCTCTCCAGCCTGCGCATTTTGTTCAACAACGCCTACGCTTACGACCAATATGCTATCTGCGGCACCAGAGGTTGGATTAACGGCGAAGGAGAAAAAAAGGTGCTGTTAAGGGAATGCGGACGGTTGAGAGCATCTTTGGAAGCCGGCCGCGTCCTGCAAAAGGAGCCGGTAGTCTTTTTGCACTATCCCCCCATCTATGGCGGAGACGAGTGCGAGGAGATTTTGGAGATTCTTATCGAGTACGAAGTAAAGCGGGTCTATTACGGCCATATTCATGGCAGCTCCGCGGGATATGCCCTCAACGGGAATCGACATGGGATCGAATTTCGGTTGATTTCCGGTGATTTTCTCCAATTTAATCCGATTCAGATTGTATAAATCAACAAAAGCAGAAAATCTTTTGGAAAGACTGGCAAAGTCAAATTCTTTATGGTATAATGTGAAAATGTGAAAAAGTGTCTTGAATTCGGCGCTTTGATATGGAATAGAAACAGGAGGAAACGACAGTGAGTTTGTTGTCTAAAAATCAGATCGAGGAAAACCATCACGAGTTAGAGGCGTCGATCTCGGCTGCGGAGTTGGATGCGGCTTGTGAAAAGGTGTTTAACAGAAGAAAAAAGAATATTGAAATTCCCGGCTTCCGGAAAGGAAAAGCCCCCAGAAAGACGGTAGAAAAGCTGTACGGCGAGGCTGTTTTCTACGAGGACGCCATCAATGATTTGTATCCTTCCACAGTGGAGAATGCGGTGAAGGAGTCTGAACTGGATGTTGTGACTGTAGTTCCGGGAGAGGTCGTTTCCATTTCCAAGGAAGACGGCGCCGTTATTAAGTTTGTCTGCGTCACCAAACCCCAGGTGGAGATCGAAGACTACAAAGGCTTGAAAGCGCCGAAAAACGTCAAGGAAGTAACCGACGAGGACGTGAACGGGGAAATTGAGAGAATGCGGGAGCGCAACGCCCGTACCGTTTCTGTTGAGGATCGTCCCGCCGAGATGGGCGATGAAGTGGTATTTGATTTCGACGGCTATGTGGACGGTGAGGCGTTCGATGGCGGCAAAGCGGAAAAATATCATCTGACCTTGGGCTCCAACCAGTTTATTCCCGGCTTTGAGGAGCAGCTCGCGGGACACAACGTCGGCGAAGAGTTTGACGTCAACGTCACTTTCCCCGAGGATTACCATGCGGAAAATCTCAAGGGGAAAGCCGCTGTATTTAAAATCAAGCTTTGGGAAATCAACAAAAAGGAACTTCCTGAGGTTGACGACGAGTTTGTTAAGGATGTCAGCGAGTTTGATACCCTTGACGAACTGAAAAACAATATTCGGGAGAAGCAGGCGGAAGCCAATGAGAAATATGCGGAAAACGAGTTTGAGACCGCCTTGTTGGAAGCTCTGGTGGAAAAGCTGAAAGGCAACATTCCCGAAGAGATGATTGACGCCAGAGTCGACGAGCAGATCAACGAGTTTAATTACCGTCTCCAGTCTCAGGGCATGAGCTTGGATCTGTACATGAAGTTTAGCGGTATGGATATGGACGGCCTTCGGGCGGCTTACAAGGAACAGGCGGAGAAAACGGTGAAGACCCGTCTCGCGTTGGAGAAGATCGTCGAGTTAGAGGGCATTACCGTTGACGACGCGGATTTGGACGCAGAGTACGAGAAACTTTCCGCCGCTTACGGTATGGATGTAGATCAAATTAAGCCTATGATCCCCGTGGAAGATCTGAAAAAGGATATTGCGGCGGAAAAGGCGCTGAATCTGATTAAAGAAGCGGCAATCGTAGAATAATAAGAGAATATGATTTGAAATATCGTCTGGGCGGTTTCCGTCCGGACGGTTTTTCCATCGTGAAGGAGGTTTTCTGATGAGTTTAGTGCCTATGGTAATTGAGCAGACTGGGCGGGGAGAGAGAAGCTTTGACATTTTCTCCAGACTTTTGAACGACCGGATTATTATGCTGAGCGAGGAAGTTAACGACACTACCGCCAGTTTGGTGGTGGCCCAGCTTCTGTATCTGGAAAGCCAGGATCCCGACAAGGACATCAGCCTTTATATCAACAGCCCCGGCGGGTCTATTACCTCCGGTATGGCGATTTATGATACCATGCAGTATGTCAAATGCGACGTTTCTACGATCTGTGTGGGTATGGCGGCGTCTATGGGAGCGTTTTTGCTTTCCAGCGGCGCGAAAGGAAAACGGTTCGCCCTTCCCAACAGTGAGGTCATGATTCACCAGCCTTCGGGAGGCGCGCAGGGGCAGGCCACCGACATCGCTATCCAGGCGGAGCGGGTGATGCGGATGAAGAAAAAGCTCAATGAAATTTTAGCGGCTAACACCGGAAAGACGGTGGAACAGATCACCGCCGATTGTGAAAGAGATCACTTTATGTCTGCCCAAGAGGCGTTGGATTATGGTTTAATCGATCGGGTTTTAACCCGATAGGGAGGAAATATGGCGGAAAGTAACGAGAAAGAGGTAGTTTGCTGCAGTTTTTGCGGCAAGCCGGAGTATATGGTAGAACGGATGCTCCGTTCGGCCCACGCCAGTATCTGTGATGAATGCGTTTCTCTCTGTTATGATCTTTTGGCTCAGGAAGGGATCTTTCCCCCCAGGGTAAGAGGGGAATATGCCGATTCCCGGCACGGGGGAGAGATGACTCTTCTCAAACCGGCGGAGATTAAAAAACTTTTGGATGAGTATGTGATTGGCCAGGAAAAGGCGAAGGTGACTTTGTCTGTAGCGGTTTACAATCACTATAAGCGGATTTTTAAACCCACTGACGATGATGTGGAGATTCAAAAGAGCAATGTGCTTCTTTTGGGCCCTACCGGCGTGGGGAAAACCTACTTGGCGCAGACTTTGGCGAAGATTTTGAACGTTCCCTTCGCCATTGCGGACGCTACGACCTTAACGGAAGCGGGTTACGTAGGGGACGATGTGGAAAACGTTCTGGTCCGACTGTTGCAGGCGGCGGATTTCGACGTGGAAGCAGCTGAGCGGGGTATTATCTACATCGACGAGATCGATAAGATTACCCGCAAGTCGGAAAACACATCCATTACCAGAGATGTAAGTGGCGAGGGCGTCCAGCAGGCGCTGCTAAAAATTCTGGAAGGAACGGTGTCTAATGTTCCGCCTCAAGGGGGAAGAAAGCATCCGCATCAGGAATTTATCCAATTGGATACCAAAAATATCCTTTTCATTTGCGGCGGCGCCTTTGAAGGGATTGACAAAATCATTCGCAAGAGAGTGGATCAGTCCGCCTTGGGATTTGGCGCCAATGTCCAAAGCAAGAAGGAGAAGGAAAAAGGCGAGATTTTAAAAGATTTGATCGCCGACGACCTGGTGAAATTTGGCTTGATTCCGGAGCTTGTAGGACGGCTTCCTGTGGTGACCACGTTGGAGGATCTTTCGGTAGAGAATCTGGTTCGGATCCTGGTGGAGCCGAAAAACTCTCTCTTAAAGCAGTATAAAGCCCTTTTTGAAATCGATGGCGTTACTTTGGAGATGGACGACGAGACATTGAAGGCCATTGCCGAGAAAGCCATTGAGAGGAAAACCGGCGCCAGAGGGTTGCGTTCCATTATGGAAGATTTATTGATGAATTTAATGTTCATCGTACCTTCGGACGAAACTATTACCAAAGTGGTTATTACGCCGGCTGTGGTTCGGGGAGAGGAACCGGCCAAGGTGCTGCGAAAGAAACCCAAAGGACTGTTTGCCGACAAAACGGTATAAAAAAGACTGCCTTTTGGAGCGTTTTCCTTACGGAGGGCGCTCCAAGGCAGCTTCTATATCTAAACAGAATGACATTTTTATGAAACGGTGTAGCTTGCGGCTATGCCGTTTTTATTGTATACGGAAAATATATTGCCGCATTGACGCCATTCCATTGTCGGGTTTCTTTTTCGCGACCCACTTGCGCAAAACAGGATGTTACATTATAATTTAAGTGTAACATTCGATTTGAAACTTTGAAATGAGGTGAAAATATGCTGACAAAAAAAGAGATGCCGGCTTGCCCGGTGGCGACAACGGTACAGTTAATCGGAAGTAAGTGGAAACTGCTGATTATGAGGAATTTGCTTGTCCGTCCCTGGCGTTTTAATGAATTGCGAAGAGATTTGAACGGAATCAGTCAAAAAGTTTTGACTGACAGTTTGCACTCTATGGAAGAGGATGGGATTATTACTCGTACGGTATATCCGGAAGTGCCCCCAAGGGTGGAGTATGCTTTGAGCGAGTTAGGAGAATCTATGCGCCCTATTATAAAGGCGATGGAAGAATGGGGCCTAAACTACAAAAAATCTTAAAAGCAAAGTCCGCAACTTAAACGGTTGCGGACTTCGTTTTTCGTATGTTCAGTTTGTTTTTCCGGTAAAAACCAAAAACCTCTCATCACCCCGGTAGAATCGCTTTTGGCCGGGGCAGGGATTGGCGTAAACTTTTACGCTGAAGGGAGAAGCCGCTTATAGTGTGCTTTCTCCCTTCTGGGTTGTGTCTATTTTTCTATTCCCCCCGCAGTTTTTTCAAAATCGCTTCGTCGGCGGGGCAGAAGTCGAAGTCGGGGATCTGCTGGGGATGAATCCACTTTAAGTCCACATGCTCTCGCATCAGCGGCGTTCCGGATAGGATGGTGCATTGATAGAGGGTCAAATGGATCGTCAAGTCGGGATAAACATGGGTCAATTCCATATAGATCTCTCCCGGGGAAACCTCGATCCCCAGCTCTTCCTTACATTCCCGAATCAGGGCGGCTTTTTTGCTTTCTCCCGGTTCTACCTTCCCGCCTACAAACTCCCATAAAAGCCCTCTTGCCTTGTGGGGAGGCCGTTTACAGATCAAAAACCGGCCGTCTTTTTGGATCAGAGCGGCAACCACTTCTACCATGATGGATTCTCCTTATTTTTGGATGACAGATTCCTTTATTGGTCTTTTGAAATAGATATTCCTTCGGTAATGGGAGTTTTCTTTTCCGCGTATTCTACAATTACGGTATCTCCCACGTTTAAGATGACCGCCAAAGGATTTTCTCTACTGTTGATGGAATAAAATACGGTATCTCCCGTAAAGCGAAGGAAGAAATAAGTGTCTCCACCCATGGTGGCAAAACGGATCTCCTCAATGACGCCGGTGGCGGAAAGAAGCTCCGGTTCCGGTTCTTCGGGAGGCGCTTCCTCAACGAGGATATTGTTGCTAATCATCAATTCATGATAATTTTGCTGGCATTCTTCCACTGTATAGCCGGTAGCGACGATCTGATATTGTTGGACGTTGACCATAGCGTACATCTTTACTAAGCCCGCCGCGTCCTTTAAGGACATAAAATAGGTGGGCTGGCCGGAGATATTCAGAAGAAGCGGGAAGGTGGAGCGGTAGTTATATTGCTGCACTGCGCCTTCCGCCGAAGACCTGGCCGATTCCTCTTCGGCGCCGGCACAGGAGTAGTACCTCGCTTCCTTGGTGCGCTGATTCACCAAGATAAAGCCGATGTTGCCCCGGTCGCTGCTGATGGAGGTGATGCCCGTATAGAGCCATACATCGTCGTTTAAAGCGATATAGTTGTAACCGTCGGTGGTAACGGTGCAATCCTTCTGGCCAAACAGAGAGTTGAAAAAGCCGTTTTTGTAATTGCCGTAATAATTGTATTGCTCCATAATTAAATCGGCGCTGCATACCCGGTCCGCCCAGGAAGGGACATCGGCGATGTCGTAATAGGTGCTTTCTCCGGTAACTGCGTTCATCAAAACGGCACCTTCAATGTCCTCGCCGCCGAATAAGCCGATGGTCTTTTTGACTACCGAAGCGATCCAGTAAGGCGTTCCCTCTTCGTCGATCTCAAAATTGACGTCGCCGAAGATCTTGGTGGGGTAGGAGAAACGAAGGTGGCGGTTTAAGTCCCGGCTAAAATATTCCGAAGGGGAGTATTTAATCCCTTCTTCCAATCGGACGACGGTAACTTCCTGGGTTACCATGTCGATCATCATATAGGCGGGGATTCCTTCCGAACGGTTGGCAATCCACTTAAAGAAGTTTTCGTAGTCCAGGTAAGTCACCCGCACCGGGACGTTGTGATAGTTGATTTGAGCGGAGGCCTCGTTGACGGTAAACTGGGATACCAGATCAGACAGATCGCCTAATTTCCGGTTGGCTAAGTTGTTGGCGGAGACGTCGTCCAGCATAGGAATCTGGTCAAAAGAAATTTCCGCTACCTCTTCGGTAAAATTTCCCTCTTCCATGGGAAGTAAAGCGGCGTAATCCTTTGCCCGGAAAACGACCCAGCCGGTAGCGCCGCCAATCACGGCGACCGCGATCAACGCCAGGGCGGCGTAAAAAGGAACAATCAACGTCTTTCGGGTATAGCTTACGTACTCTTTGACGGAGTTGCCCCGGAATTCGCCAAGTACGATCATAGAGATGGAAAATACAGCCAACAACAGCAAAAGGAAGAGATAAAATTCTTCGTTTTGGAAGTTGAGGGCGGGAAGCTCAAAATAAAAGTAAAGGAAGCCGAGTACCGCAGTGACCAAAAGGCTAATTAGAACCCGGGTAAAGGGACTCCCTTTGGGCGGTTTTGGCTCTTTTTTCTTTTTTGGTGTAATCACCTCAACATGAGGGGCGTTTTTTTGACCGAAAGGGTCAAAGGGGTTTCCTGTAGTAAAAATGGGCATGGTCCTTTCCTTTCTCCCCAAAAGGGCTTGTTTTCCTTAATAATAGCATGTCGTTGTGATTTTCGCAACCGAATTCAAATCAAAAACCGGAGCGTAAGCCACTCCGGTTTTTATAATTAGGCAGTTACAGCGGAGGGATTTTTTATCGTTACCGTCGCTCTTTCGATTCGGTGGTCTTTAATTTCCTCCACTTTTACATGAAACGTTCCGATATCGATTTCAAAACAGCTTCCGTCATCGGGGACGGAGCCATAATGCTTGAACACCAGTCCTCCAAAAGTATCGCAGTCCTCTTCTTCCTCTTCCATATCGGTAAGGTTCAGCTTTTCGGTAAAATCGGAGAGGGGATAGTTGCCGCTGATCCGGTAAACACCGTCGCTCGTTTCTTCAAAAAAGGGTTCGTCTGGGTCGCTGCTTTCGTTTTCCAGCACGCCCACCAGCTGTTCCAGCAAATCGTTGATCGTGACAATCCCCACCGTTCCGCCGTATTCGTCTAACACGATAGCGAAATGGCGCTTGCTTTCCTGCATTTGGCGGAAAAGAACGTTGGCCTTCAAATTTTCCGGAACGAAGAAGGCGGGTTTGACCGCTTCGGACATTAAAACGTCTTTTCCTTGGGATTGTAAGCGGAAAAAGTCCTTGGCGTCCAGCACGCCCACAATATGATCCGCCGTCTCCTCGCAAACCGGATAATGGGAATGCCGGCTTTCATGGATCAGGTTCTCCCACTCTTCTATCGTTTCCTCCACGTCCAGCAGGCATAAATCCGTTCGATGGGTCAAAAATTCGCTCACTTCGATATCGTCAAATTCAAAGACGTTTTGAATAATTTCGTTTTCCTGGCGGTCAATGGTTCCGTGCTGGCTTCCCAAATCCAACATAGAGCGAATCTCCTCTTCGGTAACCGCTTCCTCCTCTTCTTCGGGATTGACGCCTAAAAGGACCAAAATGCCGTTCGTCGATTTGGTTAAAATGAAAACAATAGGGGTAAGGGCTTTCGACAGCAATACAATTAACGTCGAAAGGGCGGAAGCAATCTGTTCGGCTTTTTTCATAGCCAACCGCTTGGGAACCAGTTCGCCGAGTACCAAGGTGAAGTAGGATAAAATGATGGTAATTAAAATAACGGCGAAGGCGTCCAACGTTTTTGCCGGGATAGGAACGCCCAAGTCCAGCAAAAAGGCAGTGAGCTGGTCGGAAAAATGATCCGCCGCGAAAGCACTTCCTAAAAATCCGGAGAGGGTGATTGCTACCTGGATGGTCGCCAAAAAACGAGCGGGCTGCCGCTTGAGCCAAAGAAGGCGCTTCGCTTTTTTATCTCCTGTTTCCTCGAGGGCGATTAACTTCGTTTCGTTGGTTGAAATAACGGCAATTTCCGCGCAGGCGAAAATGGCGTTTAAAGCGATCAGTACAATTTGCAGCAATATCTGCCACAAAAAAGAGTCGTCCATGCTTGTTTCGTCCTTTCTGGTTTGTTTCCATGATGATGAAAATGAAGTTTCTTTTTACAGCATATGCACTTTCCGGTTCAACTTTCTCCTTTCTTTAGCCTTTTTCCTCAGCCATGCGGTATCCCACTCCGATTTCGGTAAAAATATAGGCGGGGTCAGCGGGCTGGGTTTCTATTTTTCGGCGGATATTCGCCATATTGACCCGTAAAATCCGGTTGTCGCTTCCTATATTCGGCCCCCAGATCTGTTTCATCATAAAATCGTAAGTCAATACCTTTCCCGAATATTTGGATAAAAGAGCTACGATTTTATATTCGTTTTGGGTCAGATGGACGTTTTCTCCGTTTTTAAATACCTGGCGTTTGTCGTAATCTATCGTCAAAGCGCCCACCTTAAAGGTTCCTTCATAGGCTTTGTTTTTATCGTTGTCCCCGGATGCATGGCGCAAAGCCGTCCGAACTCTCGCCAAAAGCTCCGCGGTGCCGAAAGGCTTTGTCAGATAATCGTCGGCGCCTAAATCCAAAGCGGTTACCTTATCTTTTTCATGGTTTCTGGCGGAAACGACGATAATGGGGATAGAAGACCATGACCGCACCGATTGGATAATTTTCAAGCCGTCCATATCCGGAAGCCCTAAATCCAGAAGGATCAGATCCGGACAGTAAGACGAGATCATCATAAGCGCTTCTTTGCCGTTTTTCGCCGTATATACCTGGTAGCCGGAAGATTTAAACACCATCTCCAAGATATTTAAAATGCTGTTTTCATCCTCGACCACAATAATGGTATGTTTATTGCTCATAGTGTTTCTCCTCTTCCAAAGGTAGGGTAAAAGAAAACCGGCATCCGCCTTCCTTTAAATTTTCCGCGCTCATTTTCCCCTTGTGCGCGCGGATGATCGCATTACAAACCGAAAGGCCAATCCCCATATTCCGCTTGCCGTCGCTTAAAGGGGTTTCTTTTCCGGAAAAATATCCGTCAAAAATATGGAGAAGATGCTCTTTGTCGATGCCGACGCCGTTGTCGCTTACGGAAAAAACGGCGTCATCTTGCGTTCTGGAAACGGAGAGAACGATTTTTGTGGCGGTTTTCGAATGGATCACCGCATTTTCCAATAGGTTCATCAGAACCTGTTCAATAAGTACCGCATCCATAGGTACCATTAAAAAATCTTCCGGAATCACAACAGTGAGAGGACTTTTTGGAAATTGCTTTTTAAATTTTCCGGATAAGTCCGCTACAATTTCCTCTACCGGTTCCGGCGTTTTGACCACCTTCGCGGTTTTTTCTTCCCCGATTCGGGTGACGGAAAGGAGATTTTCCACCATTCTAATCAACCAGTCGGCTTCCTCGCGGATGTCGGAGAGGAGCTTGTTTTGTTCCGGACGGGAAAGCTGTTCCCCGCTTTCCAAAAGGACGGAACAGGCGCCGGAGATCGAAGTTAACGGGGTTCGAAGGTCATGAGAAACGGCTCGTAAAAGATTACTTTTCATCTTTTCCCGTTCCATTTCCAGCCGGGTAAGCTCTTGATTTTTGTTTTGGGTAATCAGGGAACTGGTGATGACAGAAACGGCCAGCATACAAATCATTGTAATAGGATAGCCGGAAAGGGTAAAGTTAAATTCCCAATAAGGGTAAGTAAAGACAAAATTGACCAGCAATACGCCGATGAGGGAAGAAAGAATCCCCCAAAGGTACCCATGAGTGAATCGGGCAGTCAGGAACACCGCCAAAACAAACAGTATCTGGGCAAAATTGGCATTGCCGTTTACCGATTGCATTAAAATACAAAGAAGGGTAGTCGCGCCTAACAAAGCGAAGGTAACGACCCCGTCGCGCAATTTTTGTTTCCACATAGAAGCCTTTCTTTCCCGGAGTGCGGATGGTTTCCGGCGGGAACAAGAGTTTGTAAATAAAATACTCAGATCAAGGATACCATACAACGGAGAAAAAGAAAAGAGATTTTGTTTAGATTTCTCGTTAAAAGCACGTTAAGAAATGAAAACGACGTCGAATTTTCCGACGTCGTTTTCATAGAATTTCTATTCTTTGATTTCGTTAGAAAGATCGGAAAAGGATTCGTCTATCTTTTCCTTCGCGTCGGTATTTTCGGATTTCTCGGCGTCTTCTTCCTCTTTGGAATCGGAATCTTCCGTGTCGTCGATGATGATTTGCTCATCATCCAAAAACTCTTCCGGCTCGTAATCTAAGGTTTCGGAAAAATCTTCCCCTTTCTTTTTCAGGTAGGTGGCCACCGCTACCGCGGCGGCGGCAATCGCGGCTGTTGCCGCTAAAACAGAAACCAAAGCGCCTTTTTTCATAATTGTTGACTCCTTTCAATACTAAAAATTCTCCCTAATGGATTTACAAATCACCTGTCAGGCTAAAGATGACCGCAAGAGCCGCCACAGGTGCTGTTTCACAGCGTAAAATTCGAGGTCCCAAGGTTGCGAGCCGAACTTTGCGATCTGTCAAAAGTTGGATCTCCTTTTGGGAAAAACCACCTTCGCTTCCGATAAACAACCCGATTTCCTCGGCCTCCCTTGTAATCAGCTCACAAAGCCGCTCTCCGCCCTTCTCGTAACAAACAAAACTGTCCTTTGGACATTGGCAAACCGCATCCTGCAACAAGAGGAGGTCTTCGATAACCGGAACTTTTCCTCTTCCGCTCTGTTTGGCAGCGGAAAGGGCGATCTTTTGATACCGTTCCAGTTTCTTTTTCATGCCCTTTTCATCCGGGCGAGAGATACAACGTTCTGTTAAAACGGGAACGATTCGGTCGACGCCTAACTCCACCGATTTTTGAATAATCCACTCCATTTTGTCGCTTTTGGGCATAGCTTGGTACAAAGTGACCTTTGCCCTAGGCTCGCAAAAGGAAGGAACGTGTTCGGCGATCCCGAGCGTTACCGTTTCCCGGGAGATATCCCGAATGACAGCAAGGTAGTCGGTCCCTTGACCGTCGCACAAAGTGACGGTATCTCCCTTTTCCAGTCGCAGGGAACGGGAAATATGAGATGCGTCCTCGCCGCAAAGAATAATTTCTTCTCCTTGCGGGGGTTCGATAAAAAAGCGGGGCATATTTTTTCTCCCTATGAGATGTTTAACGGAACAGAAAACATCATTCTTCGAATTGTTCCGTCTCTACCTGCAACTTTAAAAGCTGACGATTTTTCTCCTCTTTGGTATAGGGTTCCCAGTTGGGAAGCCCTTCACCGTTGGGATTTTTTGCCTTCGCAAAATTGGCCCAGTAGCTGTTGATGATCTCCGACAATGCGTAATCTTCCTTCGTCATCGGTCTCCAGCAACGGGAGAGGGTTTTAAACTGGTACCAAAGCTCGGAAGAATGGAACGAGCCGCTGTCGTCGCCGGGAAGCTTCCGGTCAAAGCAGTAAAAATAAGCGGGAGTCCGCCCCAGTTCCAGCTGGTTGTTGACAAAATTTAAAGTGCCGGTCAAAAAACCGTTTCCAAAGCTCTTCCCCTCGTCTACACAGGTCCCGATCATATAGGGAATGTCATGCATAGCGCCGCTTTTGGCAATTTCGGTATATTCGGCTTTTAAAAGGTAGCCGTCCACATGGGGGGCAAAGCGGCCTTCCTTAAAAGCAACATAATAGGAAAACAGCTTCTCCGCCGGCATCGCCCGAAGCTCAAAAAGATCCTTGGCGCCGGTAGAGCGAACAAACGCAACGCCGGTCTCTTCCGCTTCTTTCGCGCCGCCGCCTAAGCGAAGACCGCCGAATCCTCCGCCGCTTTGCAATATAGCGCCGGCAATCATTCCCCGGGTTAAATCGGTGGAGATCAGGGTTTGTACCGACATCCCCCCCGCGGACTGGCCGTCGATGGTAATGTTTTCAGGGTCGCCGCCAAAGGAAGCGATGTTGTCACGCACCCACTTTAGCGCCGCGATCTGGTCAAAAATCCCGTAGTTTCCGGAGATATGCTCCTCGTTTTCCGCGTCCAGCCACGGATGCTTCAAAAATCCGAAAATGTTGCAGCGGTAATTGATGGTGACCAAGATCACCCCTTTTTTCGCGAAGGCTTCGCCGTCAAATTCCTTTTCGAAGCCCCAGCCGTGGTCAAAGCCGCCGCCATGGATCCAAAAGAGCACGGGAAGCTTTTCATTTTCCGCTTTTGCCGGCGTCCAGATGTTTAAGTATAAACAATCCTCGCTTTGGGGAAGGTTATCGTCTTCGCTGTAAAATTCCTTATGATAAAAGCTTCCCTTAGGCATCCGCCCCTGGAGACACACCGCAGAAAACCGGTCGGCTTTTTTTACGCCCTCCCACGGTTCGCAGGGAACAGGACGTCGAAATCGAAGCTCGCCCACCGGCGCTTTGGCGTAAGGGACGCCCCGAAACACCGAAACGGTTTCGGACAAGGAAACGCCCTCGAGTGCGCCAAAACGAGTTTGAACGAAAGTAAGCGCCATAATGATACCTCCTGCCGTTTTCTTTTATTGTATAACGAAAACACTGAAAAAGCAAGATTCCAAAGAGATTTTTTGTCCTTTTTTCTTGCGGTTTCAATAGGGGTAGTGTAAAATAAAACAAAGGAGGAAACGAGATGAAAGAGATCATTTGGATATTGCTCAACGGAGTGGGACTCCTTATTGGAATCGGTACCTGGTTTTTGCTTTGCAAACGTCGCACCGTGTATCCGGATATGCGGGTAGGGTACCATATGGACCCCAAATCAGTAACGAAAGAAGAGTGGGAGCAGTGCAACGATATCGCCGGGTTATTTTCTCTTGGATTTAGTATAACCGCTTTCTTGGCGATACCCGTCTTGCTGTATTTTTTCTCAGTTTCTGTCACAATGCGCCTTATGGTGTGCTGTGTTTCGGCGTTGCTGCTTGCGTTGGGAGGCGTATTTTTACCACTCCTTTTTCTCAGAAAGAAAAGAGGAAGAAAACCATAATTTTCTCATTATGGTTTCTAAGATTTTTATAAAAATCTATTGAACTCTATCAGAAAGTATGGTATAATGACTTTGTTGGTTTACAAAGCTTTTTTCGCTTTGTAGGAATTTGCGATAAAAAAGGAGACTGATTATGGCACAAGAATTTATCTGCACCTCGACGGAGCCCGTCGTACAGACCAAGGAAGGAAAATTAAGAGGCTTTAAATTAGGAAGCACTTATCATTTTTACGGCGTAAAATATGCTGAGTGCAAACGTTGGCAGCAGCCCCTTCCGGTGGAACCCTGGGATGGAATCAAAGACGCGTTGTCTTATGGTTACATTACATACCCTGCTTCTCCCGATTCTCCCAACGGCGACTTGATGGTTCCCCATCGTTTCTGGCCCAAGAGCGAGGATTGCTTAAACTTAAATATCTGGACCCAGTCCATCGACAAGAATGCGAAAAAGCCGGTTATGGTTTGGATGCATGGAGGCGGATACGCTTCCGGCTCCGCGATCGAGATGGTCGCTTACGATGGAAGAAATATGTCCGAGTTCGGCGATATTGTTTTCGTTTCCATTAACCATCGTCTGAATATTTTGGGATTTTTGGATGTTTCTCCTTACGGCGAGGAATATAAGAATTCCGCGAACTGCGGTATGGCGGACCTGGTTGCCGCGCTGCAGTGGATCCACGACAACATCGAAGGATTTGGCGGCGATCCCGGGAACGTTACCATCTTCGGTCAGTCCGGCGGCGGCGGAAAAGTTTCCACTTTGATGCAGATTCCCGCGGCGGACGGCCTCTATCACAAAGTCATTGTCGAATCCGGTCTGCGTGCGGTCGCCGAGCGGAAGGTAGACGCTTCCTTCTCTCCCGCGATCATTAAGGCGATCATGAAACATGCCGGCACCGATAAATTTGAGGATCTTCTGGCGATGTCTCCCGAAGAGCTCTTAAAGTGGGTAGACGTGATTACTCCCGAATTGGCGGAACAGGGTATTTCCACCAGAAACTGGGGTCCCTTTGTCAACGACTGGTTTGTAGGTCATGCTTTGGAAGACGGCTTTACTGAGTACGGTAAGACGGTACCTATGATGCTTGGCTCTAACATTGCTGAATTTGGTTTTGCCGCTCCCGCTAATAAATACGGTTACACCGAGGAAGAGCGGGAAGAATACGTAAAGGCGGCGTTCCCTGACGGCGGCGCGGAGAAATTGATGGAACTGTTCCGCAAAGCCTGGCCCAACAAGAATATCATCGACTCCATTTATGTGGATGACGGCTATCGTCCTTCTACTCTGGAGTATATGGATCTCCGTGTGAAATCCGGCTGCGCGCCCACCTATAACTATGTGTTCGCTTTTGAATTCCCCTATGATGGTGGAAAATCGGCGTGGCACTGCTCCGAGATCCCCTTTGCGTTCCGTAACACCGATAAGGTAGCTATTTGCAATAAGCCCGGCGTTTCCGAACTTTTGGAAAATCAGATGAGCGCGGCTTGGGTCAACTTTGCCCGCACTGGCAACCCCAACAATGAGTATCTCCCCGTGGAGTGGCCTGAGTGGAAAGAAGGCGCCGGCGCTTCTATGATCTTCGACGAAAAGTGCGAAGTGAAGGTAGACTTCGACAGAGAGCTTTCCGCGTATCATAAGACGCTGAAATTTGTTCCCGTCGTTCCCAAGATGAACTTCTAATCGGCCAAAAGGCTGTACCATACGGTGCAGCCTTTTTCTATTCAATTGCTTTTTATTTATTCCCAAAGAAAGAGAAGTTATTTTGGTGGATTCGACCATAAAAAGATGCTTGTGCCGGAAAGAATGAACTGGTATAATGAAGAAAGAAAGATAACAAAATTTCTTTTTTCGGAACAGATGAAAAGGAGTGTAATGAAAAATGGCCCAAGAGTTTTTATGCACCGCGACAGAACCGGTAGTTTCCACCAAATACGGAAAGCTTCGGGGATTCCGTTTAGGAAAAACTTATCACTTTTACGGAATCAAGTATGCCGACGCAAAACGGTTTCAGATGCCAAAAGAAGTACAACCCTGGGACGGAGTTAAGGACGCGCTGTCCTATGGATATGTTTGTCCGGTGATGGATAAGGAAGTACCCGATGGAGGCGCTTCCTCTCCTCCTCGATTCTGGCCTAAGGATGAAAATTGTCAATACCTGAATATTTGGACGCCGTCTTTGGATAAAAGCGCGAAAAAGGCGGTTATCGTCTGGATCCATGGCGGTGTTTTTTCCGATGGTTCTTCCATAAAGAGGTATGCTTATGATGGAAGAAACCTTTCGGAATTCGGAGATATTGTGATGGTTTCGTTGAATCACCGTCTCAACATTTTGGGGTATCTAGATTTGTCCGCCTTTGGCGAAAAATATTGGAACACTCCCAATTTGGGCCAGGCGGACCTGGTAGCGGCGCTCCAGTGGATACATGACAACATCGAGGCTTTCGGCGGAGATCCCGAAAATGTTACCCTTTTGGGCCAGTCCGGCGGTGGCGGAAAGATCAACGCCTTACTGCAAACTCCTGCGGCGGATCACTTGTTCCAGCGGTGTATTATCCAAAGCGGCCTTTGGGCGGACGAGGGATTGGCCCATTGCAGCGAAGAGGGAGCCAAGCTCTTGATCGAGGAAATGATATCCTACCTTGGCACCGATCAGGTGGAAGTATTGGAGACCATTGCCTATGAAAAACTGGTGGAAGCTTATCGTGCCGCGGAGTCGGTTTTGAAAGCCAACGGGTATGCGGTAGGACTGACTCCCATACAAAACGACTGGTATAAAGGAAATTCTCTAAATATAGGATTCTTGCCGGGGGCGCTGGCCCGACCAGTGGTGGCAGGCACCATTTTCGCCGAATTTTGTCCTGGATTCCAAGTGAAGGATAAAAATACGCTTTCCGACGAACAGCGGTATGCCATCGTCAAAGAGAAGTACGGAGAAAACACCGAGGAGATCCTTTCCCTGTTTAAAGAGGCGTACCCGGATAAAAATATCGTGGACGCGACAGCGGTAGATACCTTTTTCCGTGAACCTGCTATGCGTTGGCTGGATGCCAAAGCGAAGGCGGGAGGAGAGAAAACCTACGCTTTCGTCTTTGCACCGGATTTTACAATCGACGGCGGAAAGCCGGCGTGGCATGGCGCCGAGATTCCTTTTGCTTTCCACAATGTGGATAAGGCCCCCGCTGCCAATATTCCATGCGCGGATCAGCTGGAAAAAGAGATGGCTGGCGCCTGGGTTGCGTTTGCCAAGACGGGAAATCCCAACCATCCGGCGCTTTCAAAATGGCCGGCCTATGAAACGGGAAGGGAGTACATCATGGTATTTTCCGAGCACAGTGAGGCGAAGCTGGACTTTGATCGGAAGTTAGTGGAGCGGTTAGAAGAAATCGCTCCTACAGGAATTGCCAAATCGACGGCGAAGAAGTAGGAAAGAGGTTTTTAAGCGAAGGGAATCATCTTTGCGGTACTTTAGTCTTTTTTAGTATATGGCTGCCAAATAGGATTTCAGCAATTTCTTTTTCAATCTTTGGGTTTAAAATGTTTTTATAAAAACACTTTTGGCATCGTTTGCCAAGAGCACTACATGCATATAAGGAGGAAAAACATGGCAAAAGAATTTTTATGCACCTCGTCGGAGCCTGTCGTTTCTACCAAATACGGTAAACTTCGGGGATTTCGCTACGACGACATCTACCATTTTTACGGGATCAAGTACGCGGACGCCAAACGGTTCCAAATGCCAAAAGAGGTAGAGCCCTGGGATGGGATCAAGGACGCGTTATCCTACGGTTATATTGCGCCTTTGATGGAACAGGAATCTCCTCAGGGGGATCTCACCGTTCCCCATCGCTTCTGGCCGAAGAGTGAGGATTGCCAGTATCTGAATATCTGGACGCCTTCTTTGGATCAAGGCGCCAAAAAGGCGGTCATTGTCTGGATCCATGGCGGCGGATTTTCCGGCGGTTCTTCGCTGGAGATGGTGGCGTATGACGGAAAGAATTTATCGGAATACGGGGATATGGTAGTGGTTTCCTTAAACCACCGGCTGAATGTGATCGGTTATCTGGATCTGTCCGCTTTCGGTGAGAAGTATTGGAACACGGCGAACCTGGGCCAGGCGGATATCGTCGCGGCGCTGCAATGGATCCACGATAATATCGCTGCCTTTGGCGGAGATCCCGACAACGTGACCATTTTCGGTCAGTCCGGCGGCGGCGGAAAGGTCAACGCCCTGTTACAGACACCGGCGGCGGATCCTCTGTTCAAGCGGGGTATCATCCAAAGCGGACTTTGGGCGGAGGACGGCTTCCCCCACTGTAACAAGGAATGCGCGAAAATGCTGGTGGAAGGGATGCTTTCCTACTTAGGCGCGGATAGCGTCGAGGTGCTGGAGACCCTTCCTTACGAGAAATTGGTGGAAGCCTATAAAGCGGCAGAGCCGGCGCTCAATGAACAGGGCTACGAGACCGGATTTTCTCCGATGAAGAACGATTGGTACTTAGGAAATCCCTTAGACGAGGGATTTGCTCCCGGCGGACTGAAAAAGCCGGTCATGGCGGGAACGGTTATGGCCGAATTTTCCTTTGCTTTCCGGGTGAAGGATAAAAACACTCTTTCCGATGAGGCGCGTCTCGCTGTGGTCAAGGAAAAATTCGGCAAAAATACCGACGAGGTCCTTTCCTTGTTCCGGGCGGCGTATCCGGATAAGAACATCGTGGACGTTACGGCGTTGGATACCTTCTTCCGTTCTCCCGCGATCCGCTGGCTGGACGCCAGAGCCAAAGCGGGAGGGGTAAAGACGTACTCCTTCCTTTTCGCACCGGATTTTACGGTGGACGGAGGAAAACCGGCGTGGCACTGCGCCGAGATTCCCTTTGCCTTCCATAACGTGGATAAGGTAGCGGTAGCGAATATTCCCTGTGCCGATCAGCTGGAAGAAGAGGTCGCGGGCGCATGGGTCGCTTTCGCCAAGACAGGGGACCCCAACCACAAGGCTCTCGCAAACTGGCCTTTGTATGAAACGGGCAAGGAGTATACCATGGTCTTCTCTGAAAAGAGCGAGGCGAAATTGGACTTTGACCGGAAGCTCATCGAGAAAGTCGACGAGGCGGCACCTCCTATGATGCCCGGTTCTACGGCGAAAAAGAAATAAACAGAGTTGAAGTGAAAACGAGAAAGCTGTTTTGGAAAGAAGGAGAAAAGATGGCAAAAGAATTTTTATGCACCTCGTCGGAGCCGGTAGTTTCCACGAAGTACGGAAAACTCCGTGGATTCCGGCTGGGGGAGATCTATCATTTTTACGGGATCAAGTATGCTGACGCCAAACGGTTTCGGATGCCCAAAGAGGTAGAACCCTGGGATGGGATCAAAGACGCCCTTTCTTACGGGTATGTTTGCCCGCTTTTGGATAACGAATCCCCCAACGGCGATTTGATGGTGCCCCACCGGTTTTGGCCCAAAGACGAAAACTGCCAGTACCTGAACATTTGGACCCCGTCGTTGGACAAAGGCGCCAAAAAGGCGGTCATGGTATGGATCCATGGCGGCGCATTTTCCACCGGCTCCTCTTTGGAGATGGTGGCGTACGATGGCAATAATCTGGCGGAATATGAAGATGTGGTGGTGGTCTCTTTAAACCACCGGCTGAACATTTTGGGATATCTGGACCTTTCCGCCTTCGGGGAGGAGTATCAAAATTCCGGAAACGCGGGTATTGCCGACCTGGTGGCAGCTTTACAGTGGGTCAAGGACAACATCGCTTCCTTTGGCGGTGATCCCGATAATGTGACTATTTTCGGTCAGTCCGGCGGCGGAGGAAAGGTCACCGTTTTGATGCAGACACCGGCGGCGGAGGGCCTGTTCCAAAAGGCCATCATCCAGTCCGGCGTACTTCTCAAGCCGTTGGAGCAGACGGCCGAAGACTGCACCGCTTTGGCGAAGGAAATGATCCAATATTTGGGCGGCGATTCGCCTAAAGTGCTCGAGGAAGTTTCCTACGAGACGTTAGCGAACGCATTCCATGCGGTCGCGCCCAAGCTCGCTAAAGAGGGGATCCCGGTAGGAAAATGGGGGCCTGTGGCCAACGGATACTATTCGGGCGTTCCGCTGGATGTGGGATTTTCCGATTTTGCAAAAAGCATTCCTCTGATGGTGGGTTCGGTGGTCGCCGAGCTGGGCTTTATGCCTATGCCTAAAAACAAGGACGGCATTCCGGTTTCGGAGCGAAAGGCGATTTTGGAAAAACAGCTTGGCAAAGAGACCGATGCGATGATCGACCTGTTCAAAAAAGCGTATCCCGATAAAAACGAACTGAACCTGATCCCTCTGGATTCCCTGGTGCGGGTTCCTACCCTTGCGATGATGGATCTTCGGGCGAAGGTATCCTCGGTTCCGGCGTATTGCTTTATGCTGGCGTTAGATTTCCCTTATGACGACGGTAAACCGGCGTGGCATTGCGCCGAAATCCCCTTTGTGTTCCACAATATCGATAAGGTTCCCATCTGCAACAAAGGCGAGATCGGGAAGCGGTTGGAAGAGGAGATGGCCGGCGCCTGGGCGGCGTTTGCCAAGACCGGTAACCCCTCTACGGAAACGCTTGTCTGGAAACCATATACCACGGAAGAACCGGTGACCATGGTCTTTGACGACGTCACCGAAATGAAAGTGGATTACGACCGCGAGTTAGTCAACCGGCATCGGGATCTGTTCCCCAATGTCATGTTTGGCGGCGGGAAAAAAGACTAAGAGAAAGCCGCCTTTACGGGCGGCTTTCGGCTTTAAAGAAGGAAAATGGTTTTGAGAGAGGAGGCAGATATGAAACGGTTTCGATTTTTTGTTGTTTTGACGTTGCTCTTTATTTTGGCTTTGCCGAAGTGGGCTTACGCGAATATGGCAGCGCCGGAGGAGGCGGATATCGGCTCTTCCATTACCTTTTTGCAAAACGAGGAGATCGCGGTGCGCTCGGAAGTGCTGGATATTGTGGTGGATGGCGCTTACGCAGACATTACGGCCACCTATCGCCTTCAAAACGTTACACAGCAGGCGGTATCTACCGAAACCATGTTCCTGTCTCCCAATATGCAGCAGGGCGGTTTACAGGTCGTGGTAAACGGCAAAGAAGCGGAAGTTGCTGTAAATAGTTTTGCTTTACAGTACGATACCCAGATAGAAACCGAAGATTGGCGGTACGCCGTTTTAACGAACGGGGATCCGGGGGAACGGAGAGTAGACAGCGTTACCTTTACCATGGCTTTTGCGCCAAAAGAAGCGTACGACGTGGTGATTTCCTATCGATACCGCCTCGGCGGATATCCGGAGTATGATTTTAATGTGAAGCAGGGGACAATCGAATATTACCTGACGCCGGCGGCGATGTGGAAAGATTTCGAAAATCTTACCATCAACCTTTTCCTGGATGAGGAAATGCCGGTCATTTCGGAAAGCAATTTGGAATTTACCAAAATTGACACCCGAAAATACCAGTATCAGTCCGACACCCTTCCCGAGGAAAATTTGCGGATCGTAATTGACGAAAATTGGTTCCAAAATATTTTCAGTACGCTGCGCAGTCCCTATCTTTCTTTAACGTTGATGACCTTTTTCCCTTTTTTCCTCATCCTTTTGGTACTGGTGATCGTTTTGATTTGGTGGAAGCGAAGAAAGAAGCGGAAAAATTCTCCTTGATAAAAAGTAACCCCGCAGGAGATGTTCCCGCGGGGCGTTTTCTATTCCGCTTCGACGAGTCTTGCCACTAAAACGGTGATATCGTCTCGGCTCTCATTCTTTTTTGCGGCGTATTCGCCAATGCGGTCCGCCATTTCTTCGGGGGAATCCACGTCTAAGTTTCGAACAAAGGATTCCAACGCGGCGCTGTCTTCACCTACCGCGCCATCGGTCATCATAATTACCATATCTCCTTTTCGAAGGTGGAATCGATGCCGGTCGTAAGCGATTCCCCGTAAAATTCCCATGGGAAGGGAATTCCCCGAAATGGTTACCACTTTGCCGTCCCGCTTAATCATCGAAAGGGAAGCTCCCGCTTTTAAAAACTCGATGCCTCCGGTATAAAGGTCAACACATCCAATATCCAGTGTGGCGGTAGATTCTCCGCCCGCTCTCACCAGCAAAGCGCTGTTGATTAGTTTTAAAGCCGCTTCAAAGCCAAACCCGGATTTTAAAAGCTTTAATACAAAACCGCAGGTCATAATGGAATCCACTGCCGCTCTTCCGCCGGTTCCCATGCCGTCGCTGACAATCATATGGCAAAAGCCCCGACTGTCGGTAAAAATTTCGAGGCTGTCTCCGGACAGGCGGTTTCCCACGGCGTTTTTCTGGTATCGGCCGATGGAAAGGGAAAATCGGGCTTTCTCGAAAAAGGTGGTTTTGACTAAATCTTTGGCGGATACCACCGAGGGCAGATCGAAGCTTCTTCCGAATAATTCCTCCAGCTCTTCCGCGATAATGCCGGGATTGGATTTCAGCTTGTCCGTCGAATAAAGCTCCACACGGTATCGATCGTATCGATCGCGAATGCAATAGATCTCTTTTACCTCTTCGCCCAATTTGGAGAGCATTCCATCGATTTGTTTGGCGCCTTCGTTGTCCAATTTGGAAATCTCACTGAGCTCCTCTCCAAATTCACTGAGCATCTGGGAAATCCCTTCGAATTGTTCCGCGGCAATTTGCTTCGCCTCTAAAACTTTTCGACGGGCGGATTCCTTGGACACCATCTCCCGGTACCCGCTGTTGACAAATTGGAGCAGATCGGAAGTTTTGGGACATTTTTTTGTGAAGTAGGAAGGAAGCGTTTTTTCTTCTACTTTTCCGCTTTCTTTTAAGGCCGGTGTCATCCGCCGAAACGCGTCCATTGTTTGATTAAAATTGGTTTCCCAGCAAAAAAGGTTCAATCCGCATTTTTTGCAGACCCGTTCCGCACAGTAGTCATAGAGAGCGTCGAACCCGTTAATTTCGTTGCGGCAAAGCTTTTTGGAAATGGCTTCGACGGCGCTTTGCATATCGCTTAGGGTAGCGGCGGTAAATTTTAATTTGGTGGCCATGCGTCGGTTTTCCGTTGGCTCCGATAAGATTCGGCTTTGCTGTTTTTGAAACAGGTAAAGCCACTTCCGGGGAAAAATTACGGCGAACAGAATTCCCACGGCGCAATCAAATAAGCCGTAAAACCAGTCGGTGGATGTACCTAAAAGGAGAAGAGGAGCATAGATAAATCCAAAAAAGAAAATGCGAATTCCTTTTCCAAAACGATTGAAACATGACGCGGTGAGTCCCGCTACCACCAGCGCAAAAGCGCTTCCTAAGAAATCGGCTCGGCAGATGACCAAAGCGGCGGCGGCGCAGATGGAAAACGGCGCGGCAGTTTTTGCAGGTGAGGCGGAAAGCAGTAAAACGGAAAAAATGGCGACAATTCTTCCCAGATTAAAAGGCGCAATTTCGAATCCGCAAAGTCCGCATAGGAAAACCAAGCCGGAAAGGGCGAGGCTTATGTAGCTTACAAAAGAAACTTCCCGATTGTTTCGTATCTTGTCCAGTCCCATGGCGGCGTAGTAGAAAAAATAACAAAGCGCGCATGCAATGAGCCCTTCGGCTACCGAAAAAAGAAAATCTGCGGTCCCTAAGTTCAGAAAGCGGTTTTTTACCAAAAGGGGAATAAATAAAAGGACAAAGGCGCTGGCGCTTCGAAGAAGAGGCGCGTTTTTAATTCTTTTTCCGGTGACAATGAGTTTAACGATGACGGCGCCGAGAATGGAAATGACAGTGAAAAGCTGTCTGTCGACAGGGTAAAAAAGCAGCGCGCCGAAAAAAACGCCAGCCAGCGCCGAGAGGGCGTATTGATCGGCAAGGGAGACGGCAAAAGCAAAACCGGCGGGAGCGGGAACGCCTAAAAAAGAGACCTGGCTTCCAAAAAAGCCGAGACAAGCGCTCAGTAACATTTTTTGACCTTCCAGCATTTTTTGCCGATCCATTTTTTTCATACCGGCTAAAATTCTTTCTTTCATTTCATCAGACCTTTCTTTTCATACCGTAATTTTAGTATAAAGAAAGGAAAAAAAGAAAAATGTCGCTCCTTGCAGTAAAAAAATAAATTTTTCTCTTTACTTTTTTTAGAAAATAGGGTATAATGTCTCATACGCGGATGTAGTTCAATGGTAGAACATCAGCTTCCCAAGCTGAATACGGGGGTTCGATTCCCCTCATCCGCTCCAGATTGAAGCTACATTTTGAGAAATCAAGGTGTAGCTTTTCTTGTTATTGGGTCAAAATTCCTGTCAGCGCAGATCATCCGGCGCCGGAAAGTGTCGAAATACGGAAATTTCGCTTTGAAATAATCATAACGGTAACCAGGCTATTGACTTGGCATGTATCCATAGTACAGAAAGAAAACCACGGTACATACAGTTTACCAATCCGACTACAAAGGTGAAAGGGATACGGAAGAGGATGAATATGAACGACGATATAATACTGCAACAGGCGCACAGGCTGTACGGGGCGCTTCCCATACGGGAGATCAAAGCCGGCCATTCGGGAAGCTTGGTCTTTGAGATGAAGGTGGGCGACCGGCCATGTATCCTACGGGCAACGGATGCGGATGAATTGAAACTTTCCCACGCTGTCTTTGAGATCCGGTGGACCGGCTATCTGTCTCAGAGGATGGCGGGAATCGTAAAACCTCTGCCCAGTGTTAGGGGAAGTTTATTCGAAGTGGTGGAAACGGATAAGAAAAAAGTTCTTTTGACACTTCAGGAAAAAGCGGCAGGCAGGCATGTGAATCCAGAAAATCCCGGAGAATTTAACGAAGCTCTTTTTGGGGAGCTCGGGTCGATCATGGGGCAGATGCATCGGCTGACGATAGACTACCCCGGAAACATTTATAACCCGCAATTCCGATGGAACGGACCGCACTTCTGGCGGAAAAACATTCCTATCGATGACGAAGAGGTGCGCCAGGGGGAACGGCGTTTTTTGGAAGAATTGGAAAATCTTCCTGTAGATCGGGATAATTTTGGGATTGTCCACTTCGATATTCACACGGATAATTTCCTGGTGGATGGACCCAGGCTCACCATTATCGACTTTGAGACCTGCCAGTTCAACTGGTACGCCGCCGACATTGCCAGCGCGCTGTTTTTTCTGGTGCAAAAGGGCGCCGGACCGCTTTCCGTATCTGAAAAGGATCGCGCACGGTTCGCAGAAAACTGTCTCCTTTCTTATTTGAAAGGGTATCGAAAAGCCAATGCCATTAACCCATGGTGGATTGGCAAAATAGACCTCTTTATGCGTTATCAGATGGTAGACGAATACATAGCGGCACAGCTTAGCCGCCCCCAAAGCGATCGTTTTGAGGACATCCAGCTGTGGCAACAATACTGTGACTGGCACAGAGATGGGATCATCCACAACAAACCCTATGTGACCATTGATTACAAAAGGGTTTTGGAGAGCGTGTTATAAAAAGATCGGATCATTGTCTTATAATCCGCTATTGTTACCGATGGCGCTGCCAGCCATTTTGAAAAACAACTGGCAAAATGAAGTCGTTTGCAAAATCTATCCCAAAAGGTATGGGGCTCATAATATATCTGCTTGTCAGCGAAGATCAGGTCGAAGCCATTCTTATTTTGAAATATTTAGGTTAACAAAACCTATTTTTGTATTCTGTTTAAGTATGCATAGATCATCCTTTTACAAAACCCGTAAAAGGATACTCTTTGTTCGTCTTGTGCCGCCGTTTTTTAAAAGGCGGGGATGTAGGCGGAAAATGACGAAGCGGTATGGAATCGGAAAAAGACGAAAAAGTGATCCCTCAATTTCCGGATAAAAGATGACCAAATTGTAAAAAAGGAGAAAACATTGTGTGGGGGTGTTGACATTGTTCCTTTTTTTTTCTACAATACGTAGTATGCTACATATTGTAAGGATGTGTTATTTTTGGAGCCCGGAATCGGTTACTGGTTTAAGACGATAAGCGACAAAATGAAAGCGTCTGCCGACGCGGATTTAAAGCGGCATGGGTTGACGTTCGCGCAAGCGCGGGTACTTGCCTTTTTGCAAAGCGTGGGCGGTCAGACGACGCAAAAGGAGATCGAGAAGTTCCTTCAGGTATCTCACCCCACGGTAGTAGGGGTGGTTTCCCGTATGGAACAAAACGGCTTTTTGTCTACTTGGATCGATCCCGAAGACCGCCGAAACAAGCGGGTGAAGCTGACCCCAAAAGCGGTTGCCGTCGGCAAGGAAATGGAAAATATTGTCGAAGTCAAAGACAGAGTGCTGGTCCGCTCTCTCACCGAGGAAGAGGTCAAAGAGCTGCAACGGCTGCTAGAAATAATTTACAATAATTTGGAGTAATCTGGTCGGAACGTTCCGACCGGCTTTTTCAGCTTTGTTATGTAGCACGCTACAGAATAGAAGAGGAGTGAAGGAATGTGTTAAAAACGTTGGCGAAAAGCCTGCGCAATCATCGAAAAGGAACTTGGATCACCATCTTTCTTTCTGCGTTAGAGGTGGTGTTCGAGATCGTAATTCCCCTTTGGATGGCGAATTTAATTGATTTCGGCATCGAGGCGGGGAATATGTCCGTAGTGTGGGAATACGGCGCCGCCCTTTTGGTTTTTGCTTTGCTGCAGCTGATTACCGGTATCCTTTCCGCCCGCATTGGCGCAAAAGCGGCGACGGGCTTTGCGGCGAATCTGCGGCAGGACATGTACAATAATGTGCAGACTTTTGCTTTTTCCAACATTGATAAGTTTTCCACTGCGTCCATTGTGACCCGGTTGACCACCGACGTGACCAATTTGCAAAACGCTTACCAGATGCTGATTCGTATGGCAATCCGGAGTCCAGTGATGTTGGTTTTCTCCATGGTGGTGTCGTTTCGGATTAACAGTGAAATTTCCATGATCTTTTTGGCGGTGATCCCGATTCTCGCCCTTTTGCTGGGGCTGATTGTGGTACGGACTCATCCCATCTTTGAACGGGTGTTTCACACCTACGACGAATTGAACAACATGGTACAAGAGGATTTACGGGGAATCCGGGTTGTTAAATCCTTCAACCAGGAAGAGTATGAAATCAAAAAATTCAAAGGTATTTCCCAGAAAATCTACGAGTATTTTGCCAAGGGCGAACGGCTGATCGCATTGAACGCGCCTTTGATGCAGATTTGCATGTATACTTGTATGATTTTGATTTCGTGGATTGGCGCCAAAGCCATTATCGCCAGCGGAAACGATCCGGCGTTGGGATTGACCACAGGTAACCTGACGGCGTTGATTACCTATGCGATTCAAATTCTCGCCAGTTTGATGATGCTCTCCATGGTTTTCGCCATGATTACCATTGCCAGTTCCTCGGCGCAAAGAATCGCTGAGCTGCTTGTAGAAAAGACGGACATTGCGAATCCGGAAAATCCGGTATATGAAGTGAAAAACGGGGATATTGATTTCGACCATGTAAGTTTTGCGTACGCTTCCAAAGCGGATACCGATGTGTTAAAGGATATCAATCTCCATATTACATCCGGGCAGACCGTTGGAATTATTGGCGGGACCGGTTCTTCCAAGTCGTCTTTGGTACAGCTGATCCCCCGGCTGTATGATGTGACCAAAGGATCTTTGCGGTTAGGGGACGTCGATGTTCGAAATTACGATTTGGAAGCGCTTCGAAATTCGGTGGCCATGGTGCTTCAGAAAAACGAGCTGTTTTCCGGGACCATCACGGAAAATCTCCGGTGGGGCGACGAAAACGCAAGTCAGGAGGAGATTGAACATGCTTGCCGGTTAGCACAGGCGGACGAATTTATTAAAGCGATGCCGCAAGGATACGACACTTATATTGAACAGGGCGGAACCAACGTTTCCGGCGGTCAAAAGCAACGTCTTTGCATCGCCAGAGCGCTCTTGAAAAAGCCGAAGGTTTTGATTTTGGATGACTCCACCAGCGCGGTGGATACCCGTACGGACGCCTTGATTCAAAAAGCGTTTTCGGAATATATCCCCACTACGACGAAAATCATTATTGCCCAGCGAATCAGCTCGGTCCAGCATGCGGATCTGATTCTTGTGATGGACGAGGGGAGAATCGTCGCTTCCGGAACCCATGACGAGCTGCTGCAAAACAGTGATATTTACAGGGAAGTATACGAATCTCAGCAGAAAGGAGAGAGCGAAGATGAATAGGCGGGAAAAATTCGATATGAACGCCCTAAAACGGCTGTTAACCTATATGAAGGGCTACAAAAAAGAACTGATTTTTGTAGTAATCTGTATTTTGCTCAGCGCCATTGCCGGCGCCGCTTCTTCCATGTTTTTACAGACTTTGATCGACAACTACATCGCACCCATGCTCAGTATGGATGAACCGGTTTACACCGGGCTATTGCACGCGCTTATGGCCATGGGCACAATTTATCTTGTGGGCGCGCTTTCTACCTGCATCTACAACCGAAAAATGGTTACCATTGCCCAGGGTACGTTAAAAAATATTCGTGACGATATGTTTTGTAAGATGCAGCGGCTTCCCATCCGCTATTTCGATACCCATACTCATGGCGATACCATGAGCTTGTATACCAACGATACCGATACTTTGCGGCAGATGATCGCCCAGGCTATGGCCCAGTTAGTTTCTTCGGTGTTTACCATTGTAACCGTCTTTTTCTGTATGCTGTATATCAGCGTGTGGCTGACATTGGTGGTTTGTGTCGCCGTGTTTTTCATTTTACAGATTGCCAAAGTGGTAATTGGAAAGAGCGGTGCTTATTTCGTCTCCCAGCAGAAAACATTGGCGGATTTGGACGCCTATGTAGAGGAAATGGTAAACGGCCAGAAAGTAATCAAGGTATTTTGCCACGAGGGTAAGGCGAAGGACGGATTTTGCATTCACAATCAGCAATGGGAGGAAAGCTCCAGTAAAGCCCATGGCTACGCCAGTTCCATGATGCCCATGATGGGTGCCTTAGGATATATTCAGTATGTGATTATCGCGGTAATCGGCGGATATATGGCTATTGCGGGAGTGACCAATCTCGGCCTTTTCGGAACCAATACCCTGACCCTGGGAATGATCGCTTCCTTTTTGACATTGTCTCGAAGCTTTACCAACCCCATCTCCCAGATCTCCAATCAGTTTAACTCCATTATTATGGCGCTGGCCGGCGCCAGCCGAATTTTTGCGTTTATGGATCAGGAGCCGGAGGCCGATGACGGGTATGTGACTCTGGTCAATGCGGTGGAAAAAGACGGCACCCTCACCGAAAGCAAGGAACGCACCGGCCTTTGGGCGTGGAAGCATGCGCATCACGACGGGACGCTGACTTATGTAAAATTGAGAGGACAGATCGTCTTGGACCATGTGGATTTCGGCTACACGCCGGATAAGGAAGTGCTCCACGATATTACCTTATACGCCGAGCCGGGGCAAAAGATCGCCTTCGTTGGCGCTACCGGCGCGGGAAAGACCACCATTACCAACTTAATCAATCGATTTTATGATATTGCCGACGGTAAGATCCGTTACGACGGCATCAATATTAACAAGATCAAGAAAGCGGATCTGCGGCGTTCGCTGGGCGTGGTGCTCCAGGAGGTGAACCTCTTTACTGGAACGGTTATGGAGAATTTGCGTTACGGTAATCCCAACGCTACCGACGAAGAGTGTATTGCCGCCGCCAAACTTGCCAACGCCGACGGCTTTATCCGGATGCTTCCGCAGGGATACAATACCATGCTGAAGGGCGACGGAAGCGGTTTGTCCCAAGGTCAGCGCCAGCTGATCTCCATCGCCAGAGCGGCGGTGGCGGATCCTCCAGTTATGATTTTGGATGAAGCGACGTCCTCGATCGATACCCGTACTGAAGCGTTGGTCCAGGAAGGCATGGACCGGTTGATGAAAGGCCGCACTGTGTTTGTTATCGCGCATAGGCTTTCTACCGTTCAAAATTCGGATGTGATTATGGTACTCGATCACGGTCGGATTATCGAGCGGGGAAATCATGAGAAACTGATCGCCGACAAAGGAGTGTATTACCAGCTTTACACCGGCGCTTTTGAACTGGAATAATGATCCCTTCTATAATACCTGTTGAGCATTTTTCTTAATAAAAAACGGGTATTGGACAAATAACAGGGAAAATGATACAATCAAAGTGTCCTAAAAGGGCGCTTTGATTGTTTTTTTACGAAGAAAGAGAGGAGTCGTTATGAAATATATCCGTTTGGGGAACAGCGATTTGACAGTGTCCCGGATTTGTCTTGGTTGTATGGGATTTGGAAACGCTCAAACCGGCCAGCACAGTTGGACGCTGGATGAGACCCATTCCCGAGAAATTTTGCGTTACGCTTTGGATCAGGGGATCAATTTCTTCGATACGGCTATGGGGTACCAAAACGGCACCAGCGAACAGTATCTGGGACGGGCGCTTTCCGATTTCGCCCGCCGGGATGAGGTTGTGGTTGCGACAAAATTTATTCCCCGCACCCAAAGCGAGATCCAGTCTAAGGTGAGCGGGCAGCAGCACATTGAACAGTGTCTCGACCGAAGCTTGCAAAATTTGGGCATGGACTATGTGGATCTTTATATCTATCATATGTGGGATTACAACACACCCTTGTATGATATTATGGATGGCTTAAATCGGGTGGTAAAAGCGGGAAAAGCCCGATACATCGGCATTTCTAACTGCTTTGCGTACCAGCTCGCCAAAGCCAACGCCTTAGCGGATCGGGAAGGCTTCGCGCCCTTTGTTTCGGTGCAGGGGCATTATAACCTGATTTTCCGTGAGGAAGAGCGGGAGATGGTCAAGCTTTGCAAAGAAGACAATATCGCCTTAACCCCCTATAGCGCGTTGGCGGGAGGACGGCTTTCCAAGCATCCGGGCGAGACCTCTAAGCGCCTTGCCGAGGATGATTACGCTAAGCTTAAATACGACGGCACCGCCGCCGAGGACCAAAAGATTATAGAGCGGGTGGACGAGTTAGCGAAAAAACGAGAGGTATCCATGACCGAAATTTCGTTGGCGTGGCTTTTAAGCAAAGTGACCTCACCGGTGGTAGGCGCGACCAAACCCCATCACATCGACGGTGCGGTAAATGCGGTGGAATTGACCTTGACCGACGAGGAAATCGCCTATCTGGAAGAGCTGTATCGCCCCCATGCGTTGGTAGGGGTTATGGCGCAAAATACCAAAGAATCCGCCGGAGACAGCCATGTCTGGTCGACGGAAAAATAAATATAGGATCGGAGGCGTTTCGTATGAACAAAACATTGGTTTCGTATTTTTCCGCCGGGGGAAATACCGCGAAAGTAGCAAAAATCATAGCGGAAAAGACGAAAGGGGATCTTTTTGAAATTCGGCCGGCGGTCCCTTATACCGCCGCGGATCTTAACTGGCATGATAAACAAAGCCGCAGCAGCTTGGAAATGAACGACAAAGGCTGCCGTCCGGCTGTTGCGGCGTTTATTGATGTGAAAGAATACGACCGGGTATTTGTGGGCTTTCCTATCTGGTGGTATGAAGCGCCTAGGGTAATTCAGACTTTTTTGGAGGGAAGCGATCTTTCCGGCAAGACGGTAATTTTGTTTGCGACCTCCGGGGGAAGCGATTTGGGCGAAACGGCCTCGATTTTAAAAAAGAGCTGTCCCGACGCGCGCATATTGTCCGGCCGGAGATTTTCTCCTTCCGTCAAGCCGGAGGAGGTTTCGGCGTGGCTTGAGACGCTGTAACGAATCTATTCCGGTTTGTTCAGGGAAAACGTTACGGTGACGGAGCCGCTTCCCAAAGCGTCCAGTAACGTTTCCCGGGTGACGTCCTGGATCTTTCCAAGCCTGGTAAAAGTCCAGGTGTTGACGTCATAATAGATGGTGATGGAATTGCCCTGGTACAAGATGACGTCGCCGGGGGTGGTAGTAATGGATTCGTCGTTTTTCGGAAGGCTTTCGTTTAACGTTCCGACCTTTTCGAAGCTGCCGTAATCGTGCATATCCAAAGTCAGATCTCCCTGGCTTAACTGTTCCTTAAAAGCCAAAGCGCTGGAATTGTCGGCGAAAATCGCCTGAAATACGGTGTCGTTCACTTGAATGTAAAAATATAGTTCCATATCTTCCTCCTGGTTGGATGTTTCCTTCTGGGTTAGGTCTTCCGTCGTTTGTTGCGAGTCTTTTGAAGAAATTTCTTCGGAAGACTCGTTTTGCTGTTCTTGAGAAACAAAAGGGGTACTTTCCGGCTCGTTTACTTGGCAGCCCGTCACCCAGAAAAGAAAGGGAACCAAAATGAGCCAAAAAATGGTTTTTTGCGTTGCTTTCATATCTTCACTTCCTCTGCTTTCTATTGTAAAGGAAAAGATCTGTGGAAGCAAATGCCTATGAAACATTATTTTTCATACTTGACGGGCATTCTTCCTGCCGGTATACTGGTAGCAGAGGAGGAGAGCGTATGGAATTTCGCGTATTGGAATATTTTTTGGCGGTGGCACGGGAACAAAACATTACCCGAGCGGCGGAAAGCCTGCATTTGACCCAGCCGACGCTGTCCAGACAGCTCCGGGATTTGGAAGAGGAGCTGGGAAAGCCGTTATTTATCCGGGGAAAGCGGCGGATTACGCTGACCGAAGATGGATTGTTTTTTAAAAAGCGGGCGGAAGAGATGGTCCGTCTCGCTTGGCAAACCAAGGCGGAGATGGCGCTTTCCGACGGCCGGATTGCCGGTGACATCTATATCGGCGCCGGGGAGTCGCCTTCTATGCGCCGGGTGATCCAAGTTGCCGCCGGGCTTCAAAGAGAACATCCGGAGGTCCGGTTCCATCTCACCAGTGGCGACGCCGATGATTTGTTGGAACGGCTGGATCGGGGGCTTTTTGATTTTTGCATCCTGTACGGCGGCATCGATCAATCCAAATATGATTATCTTTCCTTACCTTATCGGGAACGCTGGGGGATCCTGATGCAAAAAGGAGATGCGTTTGAGGAGAAAGAGGTTCTTAAAACCGAAGACCTCTGGGATCGACCGCTGATTCTTTCCCGTCATTCTTTGCGCTTGCCCAGTTTTTTTCGCTGGCTTGGAAAGCCTCTCGAGGAATTGAGGATTGTAGGGTCCTACAATTTAGTGTATAACGGCGCTTTAATGGTACAGGAGGGCATGGGATACCTATTGACGCTGGAAGGATTGGTCAACACCGATAACACCGGTTTGTGCTTTCGGCGTTTGACGCCGGCGCACACGTTGGAGCTTTCCATGGTCTGGAGAAAGGATGCGGCTCGGACCAAAGCGGCGAAAGCATGGATGCGTCGTTTTCGAGAAGTGTTGGAAAAAGAAGAAAAATAGGTTCAGAGAGCTTTTAGAATTGATCTCGAGAGGGAAGAAGGATCTTTCCCTCTTTTTTGCATAGTTCCATAAAGGCCCGAGCAGATGGCGTCAAAAACTTTTCCCGATGATAGAGGATGTGGAATTTTCGCAAAAAATCCAATCCTTCTACTTTTACGGAGATAACCGTTCCTTCCTTCAACGGAGACGCTACCATGCGCCGAGGTAAAACGGCAATGCCAAGTCCGTTGATGACCGCGTTTACCAAAGCGGCGGTGCTCATAGCCTCCCAGAGGGGGACCACCGAAAAGCCGGCGGCTTCGATAGCTCGGTCGAACGTCTCCCTGGTTCCGCTTCCCTTTTCCCGCAAAAGAAATTTTTGATTTCGGAATTCGTCAATGGAAAGGATCTGCCCCGACCGGTATTTTCCGTCCGCCGGACAGATGACCGTCAGCTCGTCGTCCATATAGGGCTCACAGATCAACGAAGGGGTATGGGAAACGCCTTCGATCAGGGCAAAATCCAACTCGTTGCTTAGAATCTTTTGCTCTAATTGTTCCGAAGGGCGAACTACTACCCGCACTTCGGTTTTCGGATACCGCTTGGAAAAGGTTTTGACGTAAGTAGGGAGAAACTGGGAACCGATGGTAATGCTGGCGCCGATACGCAGCACGCCAAAAGAGTCCCAGTTTTTAATTCCTTTTTCCATGTCGTCAAACAGGGCAATGATGGAAAAAGCGTAGCTTTTTACCCGTTCTCCCGCCTCGGTGATGGAGAGCCGTCTTCCCATCCGGTCGAATAAGACGATGCCGTAATACTGCTCCAATTCCTTGATGGCGAGACTGACGGCGGGCTGGGTCATATGTAGGGCAGTTGCCGCTTTGGTGGTATTGCAGCCGTTTTCGCACACCGAAAGAAAGATCCTCAGATGTCGTATGGTCATGGGGATGTCTCCTTATATGAAATTACTTATAAAATCAATAAAATTATATTATTTTTATTATAAAAAATCAAGTGCTATAATAGGGTGAGTAAGGAGGAATCCCAGTGAAAGAGAAATCAAAGAAATTTGTGAAACTGTTTTTGTCTACCTTTCAGTTAAGCGCTTGTACCTTCGGCGGAGGGTTTGTCATCATTCCGCTTATGCGCAAGAAATTCGTCGAGGAGCTTCATTGGATCGAGGAACAGGAGATGTTAGACTTTACCGCCATCGCCCAGTCTTCTCCCGGCGCCATCGCGGTGAACGCTTCTATTCTGGTAGGTTATCGTGTGGCGGGGTTTCCCGGCGCGTTGCTTACGGTGTTGGGAACGGTTTTGCCGCCGCTCCTCATTATTTCGGTGATCTCCTTGTTTTACGCCGCGTTTCGGGACAATGTTTTCGTCAATATGGCGATGACCGGTATGCTGGCGGGTGTAGCCGCGGTAATTTGCGACGTGGTAATCACCATGGGAAAAGGGATTGTAAAACAAAAGCGGGTTCTTCCTTTGGCGGTGCTTTTGCTTTCCTTTGTCGCCGTTCGTTTTCTCGATGTGAACATTATTTTGGTTATCCTGATCTGCGGCGTGATCGGCGCGCTGGATACCATCCTTCGGGGAAGAAAAGCAAAGGGGGAAGAGAAATGATCCTGTTAGAGCTGTTTTGGAGCTTTTTTCAAATCGGTTTGTTTAGCATCGGCGGCGGGTACGCGGCGATGCCGCTGATCCAAAACCAGGTGGTGGATATCCACCCTTGGTTAACCATGACCCAGTTTGCCGATATTATGACCATCGCCGAAATGACGCCGGGCCCCATTGCCATTAACGCCGCCACCTTTGTGGGAATTCGGGTAGGAGGAATTCCCGGTGCCCTTGTGGCGACCTTCGGTTGTATCCTTCCGTCCTGCATTATTGTAATGACGTTAGCGTATATCTACTTTCGGTTTCGGAACCTTTCGGTGGTTCAGGGAGTTTTGGCCGGACTTCGGCCGGCGGTGATTGCTATGATCGCGTCGGCGGGGATCTCTCTGGTGATTTTATCCTTTTACGGGGAGAGGACGTTGCCTAACGATCTGACGACGATCCAGTGGATCCCGGTGGTGATCTTCGCCGTGGGGTTTGTAGTGCTGCGCATTTGGAAAACCAACCCCATTTACATTATGGCGGGCGCCGGCGCCGCGGGGATATTGCTCTATTCTTTATTCTGAAGCAGTCGTCAAATTGTGCTTTTTTCTTTACAAACGGGGAGAAAAATGGTATACTTATTTCGTTTGGTAACGGATTTTTCCATACCGAAACCGGTGGGGTGATTTTTTATCTCCCCGCAGACAAGAAAGGAGCAAGGATATGGCAGTCATTAAGATGAATTTTCTTTCCCAGGCGTTAGGGATGCAGACCAATGTGACCATTTGTCTTCCCTCGTTTAGCTTCGCCGACATTATGTCGGGAAGAAAAGAGGTTTATGTTCCCGGGATGAAGTACCAGGTGCTTTGGCTTTTACACGGCGGAAGCGGAGACGACAGCGATTACCTTCATTTCTCTAACATTACAAGGTATGCGGACGACCATAAGTTAGCGGTGGTTATGCCCGCCGATTACAACGCCTTTTACACCGACGATCCCACCGGAGCGAAATATTTTACTTATGTTGCCGAGGAACTTCCTAAAATGTGTCGGGCGATCTTCCCCTTTTCCGATCAAAGGGAGGACAACTTTGTAGGCGGCCTTTCCATGGGCTCCGGAGGCGCGTTTAAATGCGCGATGCTTTATCCCGAGCAGTACGGTGCGGCGCTGATTATGTCCGGCCCCGGAATGCGGTTACATAAACCTGAGGATAAGGTATGGCTCGAGGTACTCCAAAAGATCATCGACGGCGAGGACGTTTCGAGCTACGATCAGGGCATCGATCCCAAAGAGGATATCAATATGGTGATGCCGGTCTATAAAGCGTTAAAGAGCGGCAAGCAGATGCCAAAGGTGAAGTTTACCTGGGGAAGTGAGGACCGCCTTTGCGATAACAACGATTTGGCATTGAGTATGTATCGGAAGTTGGGATTGGACTTTGATTCCGAGGTGATCCCCGGTTATAAGCATGAGTGGGATTTTTGGGATCTCGCGCTGCGCAAGGCCATCAAGGATTGGCTTCCCATTCGTCACAGCGTGATCTATCCCGAGGAAGGATAAGATATGACTGAGCTGGAAATGTATAAGGGAATCTTGGACAGTTATCCTTACCCCATTGTGTTTGTGGATAATGATTACATCATTCGCTTCCTCAATAAGCGGGCACGTTACCATTATTACGAGGAGCGGGGATATTCGGATTTGATCGGAAAATCGCTGTTCGATTGTCACGATAATCCCGAGTCGGCAAAGCGGATCCGTCAGGTATATGAAGGCATTCAAAGAAACGGAAAAGAAGTTTTCTTAAATGTGAACGTCCGAAACGAACGGATCTATATCCAGGGCGTTCGAAACGACGCCGGGGAATGGATCGGATTTTTCGAGCGATTTGAGCGAAACTGTACCCTATAATAAGAAAAGCCGCCGGGATTGCCGGCGGCTTTTCGGTTTATTAGGACACTTTTTTCTTTCTCGGTGGAATTTGGGAAAGTAAAATGGCGGCGAACATCAAAAGGCATCCAATTCCTTCCCGCAGCGACAAGGTTTCATGTAGAAACAGCCACCCGCTGATTACCGCGAACACCGATTCCAAGCACATAATCAGAGAAGCGACGGTAGGATCGGTGTCTTTTTGACCGATAATCTGAAGGGTATACGCGACGCCGCAGGACATCACGCCGGAGTAGATCAAAGGCCAGGCAGCATTGAGAATTTGGCCGAAATTCGGCGTTTCGAAGAGGAACATTAAAAGGATGGAAAGAATTCCGGAGACGAAAAATTGAATACAGGACAGTTTTACGCCGTTCGCTTTCTTAGAAAAATGATCGATAACCAGAATATGAAAGCTGTAAAATAGGGCGCAGATCATGGTGAGAAAGTCTCCTTTTCCGATGGAGAAGGATTCGGTGATACAAAGAAGGTATAATCCCACTACCGCCAGCATCACCCCGATCCATACGGTAAACGGCGCTCGTTTTTTTAAAAACAGACCCAAAACAGGAACCAGTACCACGTAAAGCGCGGTAATAAAACCGGATTTTCCCGCGGTGGTATCCAGAAGGCCGAATTGTTGAAAATTGCTGGCGATACATAAAAAAATACCGCAGCAGATGCCGCCGGTCCAAAGATTCTTGCGGCTCTCTTTTGGATTATGGGAGGATGGCTCCGGTTTTCTTTGGTTTATCCAAACGATTAACGGCAAAAGAACAATCCCGCCCAAAAGGGTTCGAATCCCGTTAAAGGTAAAAGGGCCGATAGAATCCATGCCCACGCTTTGGGCAACGAAGGAGGATCCCCAAATCATCGCCACCAAAAGCAGTATCAAATTTCCCCGCAGTTTCTTTCTGTCCAACTGTCAACGCCCCCGTATTTTCTGTTTGCCGATTTGCCGGTCCGTAGGATATTATAGTGAAAAAAAGGGGAAAATGCAACCATAAAAGCATTTTTTGTTTATTTGATCCCAAGATCGTTATTCATCAGTTTCGCGTATGAGATCGCTTCGTCCCCATATCGGCTGCGAATTTGATCCATCGCGCTCTCTAAATCCTTTTGCTTTTTCTTGTCTAACAATTTCGCGTCTTCGGAAAATAGGGAAAGCTGTTCTCCAAAACTGCCTCCTTCAAAACCGGAAACAGTGACGGTGAGCGCTCGAATTGGCGTTCCCTCATCCCAAATTTCCGAGAGAAGGCGAAGGCTGTGCAAAAAGATTTCTCTCGCCAAGTCGGTAGGAACCTCTAACGTTTTTTGTCGGGAGACCGTCTTCAAATGGGTATTTTTCATCGCTATGGTGATGGTTTTTCCGGAAAGGCCGTATTTTCGAAGCCGGGACGCCACTTCGTCGCACAGCGGCAGCAAACCGGTTTTCACGTCGTCAAAGGTGATGAGGTTTCGGGAAAAGGTCATGCCGTTTCCTACCGATTTGACCTCTCTTTCCCGGTCATAGAGCGCTACCGGGCTGTTGTCCTCGCCTTTTGCGTAGCAGGAAAGCTGTTCTCCCAATTTTCCCAGTCGTTTTGCGAGAATCTTTTCGGGAAATCGGGCGAGATCTCCGATGGTGTAAATTCCTAAATCCCTTAGGGACTTTCTCGCCGATTTTCCCACAAAGAGAAGCGTTTCCACAGGGAGGGGATAAACGATTCTTTCCACATCTTTTCGTAAAATTACCGTAGTAGCGTCGGGCTTTTTGTAATCGCTCCCAAGCTTAGCAAATACTTTATTAAAAGAGACGCCCACCGAAATGGTCAATCCGGTTTCCTCTTTTACCAACTTTCGAAGGGTATCGGCAATCCTCTTCCCATCCCCAAAGAGGAGACGACTTCCCGTTACGTCAAGCCATGATTCGTCGATGCCGAAAGGCTCTACCTGATCGGTAAAACGACAGTAGATGGCGTTGACCTGTTTTGAGAATTTTCGATATTCTTCGTGGTGGGGGCGGATTAAAACCAGTTCCGGGCATTTTTCCTTGGCTTGCCAAACCGTTTCGGCGGTTTGGATATGATATTTTTTTGCCAGTTCATTTTTCGCCAAAATGATCCCATGGCGGCTTTTCGGATCGCCACAAACCGCCATGGGTACCTCGTTGAGTTCGGGCCGGAATACACATGCCACCGCCGCGTAAAATCCGTTACAGTCGCAATGCAAAATGGTACGGTCCAAAAAGACACCTTCTTTCTATCTATGGAATCTTCCCTTTTTATTACCAGTATACCGTCTTTTCTGGTGGAAATCAATAAAGAGAAAAATAGCATTGACAAAAAATGACAAATTGCTTATACTGTTGTTGTAATCAGGGGTGCCTAACGGCTGAGAAGAGGATTTCCTCTAACCCTTTGACCTGATATGGGTAATGCCATCGTAGGGAGATACGAAACGAAAGCTTAAAAGCGCCGTGATTCGTATCGCGACGCTTTTTTCTTTTGCTTTTTTCGGCTGTAAGGTCCCTGAAATAATAAAAAGGACGGAGTTTTATGGAGAATCAAAGCAAACAAACCCAAAATGTGCTGCGGCTGGTAGAATGCGGATTGCTTATTGCCATTGGCATTATTTTGGACACCTTTTTCAAGTTTGAGGCAGTTTGGGCCTACGGAGGCTCGGTGACTTTATTTTCTATGCTGCCCTTGGTAATTATCGCGTATAAATACGGCGTTTACTGGGGCGCTCTTTCCGGTGTGGCGCATGGACTGATTACGATGCTCATTTCCGGCCTGCGGTCGGGGGGACTTGCGGTCATGGTCAGAGACAACGGCGGATGGAAAGTCTTTATCTGGGTGATGCTTTTGGACTACATTTTGGCTTTTGCGGTCATTGGCGTTGGCGGATTGGCGGCGAAGTGGGCGAAAACGCCTTCCGGCGCGCTGATGGCGGGAGCCGTGATCGGATTGACGCTGCGGTACCTGGTACATATCCTCTCCGGCGCGCTTTTGTTTGGAAGCTACGCTTCCTGGTTTTTTACCGACGTCATCACCGCGCAATGGGGCCAGGATATTTTAAACAGTTATTCCGGCGGAATGCTTAGCTTTTTATACAGCGTGATCTACAACGGGCTGTATATGATACCGGAAATCATCATCACCGTAATCGGTGGAGGTCTTGCGGGCCGCTTTTTGAAAAAGCAGCTCCTCAAAGGAAAGACAAACTAACAAAAACGCTGTGCCAAAGGCACAGCGTTTTTAATTTTCCTTATTTGCCCCATCTTTGTTCTCAGCAAGTTCATGAGCTTCTTCGTTTTTAATCTCCCAATGAATCAGAAAAGTCAACGCCGCCCTCAAGAGAATGATGGCACCCACGATCATAATTTCAGAAAAGTCTCTAACAACAACCGTACGTAAAATTTCGCTCCCCAGCTTAAATTCCAGTCCCATGGCCATACCTTTCGCCAGCTTTAGACGGGTTAAGGGGTCTCGGCGAACATAGTTATAAAGGCCGGAAAGACCAGCGGCAATCAGGACCGAAACACCGATCAATTCAAAAATCATAATGGAGAGTTCCACTAAGGTATCCAGCATCGTATCTAAAATATCCACAGTTTTCTCCTTCTGTCGCCTCTTTTTTTATTGTAACTACCGTAAGTATACCAGTTTTTTATTTTATCGTCAAGGGAGAAAATGACCTGATCGTTCTATAAAATAAAGGGCTTCGTTTGTTAGTAAATTGCGGCGTTTTGCCAAATCGTAAAGCAGTGTGGCGCAGGAGCTTCGACTTTGCCGCAAATCTGTTTAAGAAAGGAAAAATTTGTTTACAAACAAACCAAAATAAGGTATAATAAATGTTAGTTCGGTTTCATTTTTCAGCCGGATGACATTACGAAATCAAAGGAGCGAAAAGCATGGCAGTCATCAAAATGAATTTCCTTTCCCAGGCGTTGGGAATGCAAACCAATGTAACCATCTGCCTTCCCACTTTCAGCTTTGCCGATATCATGGCGAAGCGGGAAGACGTATATGTACCCGGTATGAAGTACCAGGTGATGTATCTTTTGCACGGAACCTCCGGTGATGACAGCGATTACCTGAATTTTTCCAATATCACCCGGTATGCTGACGACAATAAACTGGCGGTGGTTATGCCCGCGGGCTTTAACTCCGATTATACCGATTTTCCCGGCGGAGCCAAATATCTGACTTACATTACCGAGGAATTGCCGAAAATGTGCCAGTCCATCTTTCCTTTTTCCGATAAGAGGGAGGATAATTTTATCGCCGGCCTTTCTATGGGTTCTCATGGAGCCATGAAGATCGCTTTGATGTACCCGGAACGGTATTGTGCCGCTCTGATTATGTCCGGCGCCGCCAGACGGCCGGATACTATTAAGGCGTTTGTGGAGCAGCGCAATAAGGGAATGGGGCCTCTTCCGGTTCCTGATCTCAGTAAGGTGTACGATCTGGATCATTATGTTGATGGACCCGATGACGCTTACGGCTATGCCAAGCGCAACGTGAAAGAAGGAAAACCTCTTCCTAAGCTCTTCTTTACAGTGGGGGGTGACGAAGGCGTGAAGGAAACGGCACGTTGGGGATATGAGGAAATGAAAAAATTAGGCTATGACGCCGATTACATCGAGGTTCCCGGTTACAAGCATGAGTGGGATTTTT